>JAITLE010000022.1 GCA_031278075.1 Bifidobacteriaceae bacterium
GTCCGGTCGCAGCCCGCCCAGGAGCTCGGCGCTGACGCCGCCCACGAACACCTTCTTGGTGAGGGCGTCCGGACCCGGGTTGGTGGGCTCGAAGGTGTCCCAGTTGATCCCCTCCAACGGGAAGTCCTCGAACCATTGGGGATGGGCCTGGGCGCCGCAAGTGTGCACGATTCGCGGTATCCCAGCGGCGCCGTCAAGCGCGATGTGGTCATACGGCGCCGCGAACTCCCAGTAGGAGTCCCCGAGCGTCGAGGTGGTGTTGGCCACCACGTAGACCAAGCCGTCGGCCCCGGCCTCCCGCAGCAGTAGGACGTAGTCGGCCAACGTCTGGGCGATGGCGCGCAGCGCCCGGTGCGTCCCCGCCCGGTCGGCTTTGGCGTAATCCGGGAAGGTCAGCTGGGTCTGGCTGCCCGGCGGCAGAAAACCCGGCGCCAGGGGCAGGCCGCCCAGTTTCAGGAACACGTTGACGTTCCTGGGTTTTCGGGGTAGCGGTTATCGCATTCGCCGCGTGCGCGGAGCTCCGTCGCCTCGACGGGGTGGGCGACCGCCGAGTCCCTGTTGCAGATTTGCAACGGTCGCCTAGACTGTGCGTGTGGATCTTGCGGAGCGCGTGTCGACTTTGCGTCGTGTGAACAATCTGACCGCGCGCCAGCTTGCGGCACTGGTTGGTGTCGCTCCGACCACGGTGACGCGAATCGAGTCCGGCGCGGTGAGCCCGTCGTTCGGCCTGGCTCAAGAGATATTGGCGGTGCTTGGCGAGCCGGTCGGCTTGACGGGCCTGGCCGATGTCGCGGCCATCGCGGCGGCGCGGCTGGCGGTCGACTCGGCGCTTGAGGTCGAGGTGACCGCCGACGTCGAGGCTTGGTGGCGGAGGTGGGCGCGGATCGGGCTAGTCGATGAATCCGGCCGGGTGGTCGCGGGCAGGAATGCCGATCTGATGTTCCGCGCGGGCCGGGTCGCTCGGCTTACCCGGCGCCCTGGAGCGGGGGACTTCGACACCGGCCCGGGTGCGGGGGATGTTGCCCGGGCGCTTGACGTTGCAGGCGTTGACTACGCGGTTACCGGGGACGCCGGCGCGAACCTTTACCGTTCCAGCGCGGGAGAGGCGTGGCCGGTCCTGTACGTCGAGGATGTCGCGCGCGCGGCCGGCGTGGCTGGGCTGACGCGCAAGCCGGACTCGTTCGGCCGGCGGGTCACGCTGATTCCGTTCGACGGGGTGTGCGAGCTTGGACGTGTCGTGATCGACAGTGTCGTCGTGGCGGCGCGCGACCAGGTCATCATCGACGCCTATGGCGGCATCGACCGCATGGCGGAGCAGGCCGACATCCTGGCGGGACGGCGAGCCGGATGACGGGCTTCGTGGCGCCTCGCACCGAGATCGAGTGGAGCCGCCGGGCGATCATCGAGGTGGTCGGCGTGTTGGCGGCCCACGCGGAATCGCTGACGTTGGTTGGGGCCCACGCGGTCTTGTTGCGCACGGCGGGTCTGGATGTGCCGAATATGCCGACGGGTGCCGGCGACCTCGCTGTCACGCCGGGGCTGGTCGGCGACCTGCCGAGCATTGAGGCGATGCTGGCCGAGGCGGGATATGAACACCGCACCACAGCTCGGCCGGGTCTGTGGGGCCGCTCACCGTACGGCGCGGCCGATGGCGCGCGGTCATTCCGGGAGAAGATCGACCTGCTCGCGCCGCACGGGCTTTCCGGCGCTGCCAGTAGAACCAGACGCGGAGCGCAGGCGCTGCGAGCAGCCCACGGGAAACTTGCCGTCGGCAACGCGTTGGGATTGGAACTGGCGGCTTTCAATCGTTCGATCATGACGGTCGCGGACTTCGCCGATCCGCGTTTGTCGGCCGATGTCCACGTTGCCGAACTCCCGGCGCTCATCCTGGCCAAGGGCTCCAAGGTGGGTGAGCGCCTGCGTCAGCCGCGCAACGGGCCCGTGCGCGACAAGGACCTCGGAGACCTATGGCGCCTGATGGCTGTGGCCGACCCGCCCGAGGCCGTGGGTGTGATCGAGGAGTTCGCGGTTCATCCCGAGGTTGGCCCCAACGTCTCTCAGGGCCTCGAGTGGGCAGCCGCTGCTCTGCGCGACCCGGTCAGCTCCGAGCGGGCCAAGCTGGCCTTCGACACCTTCGTGGACCCCAAGGACATAGACGAAGTCTTCGGCGCATGGCGCGAAGCGCTGAATCGTTCAGCCTCGGCCGTCTCTCGGCGCGCCTTGGATCGGGCGCGTAATCATGGAGCTGATGTTGTGAGACCCCAGAGGTGAGGATTTCAGGCGGAAGACGACAGCTCAGTTCTCAGGCGAGTGCGGCTGTTCGGCCCCAGGACTTGTCCGTGGGCCGGGTGGGTACCCCGCGTCGTCAAGCTTGTCGAAGAGTTCGACTCCACCAGCATCACGAGCCAAGTGACGCCCAAATCTGGGATCTCCTCCCCTGATCGTGGGTGTTTTTGGGGGTGTTCCCCGTGTCTGGGGGCGCGCATGCCGTCCTGCTTGTAGGTTGCCGGTTGTTCAACGACCTGGCGGTCGTCCCCGCCAAGGACAGGAGTTGGACCAGGTTCGCGGCGCGCGACACTGGGCCAAGCTCTCAAGAAGCAAGGGACACGAGGGGCGTTCCAAGGAATCGACAACGCGGCTGACGCGGTCACCACGTCGGTGGCGCTGACGCGACGAGAACTCCGGATGGACGGGTTCTCGCTGGTGGTTGGCGGCGCTGGTCAGGGCCCCGGGTGGGGGCAGGCCGCCGCCGGGTGGTCCTAACTAGGGGAAACGAGCCGAAACGCCTCGTTTCCTCCAGTTGCGACCGGTCTTTGGCCGCCGCCGCCGGGTGGTCCTCACTAGGGGAAACGAGCCGAAACGCCTCGTCTCCTCCAGTTGTGACCAGTCGTTGGCCGCCGCCGGCCCCAGGCGGTCGGCCCCGGCGCAGGTCACGGCCCCGGCGCGGGTCAGGCCGCCGACGCCGGGTGGTCCAAACTAGGGGAAACGAGCCGAAACGCCTCGTCTCCTCCAGTTGTGACCAGTCCCTGGCCGCCGCCGGCCCCAGCCACTCCGCCCCGGCGCGGATCAGGTGTCCGCCGCGGCCAGAAGTTCGCGATGGTGGTGGTCGGCCACGCCGCGGGCCGGGTGGCGTGGATGGGTGGGGGCCACTCGAAGAAGACCCTGGACGCCTTCTTCGACCAGCTCGGCCCCCAGCGACGCGCCCAAATCGAGCGCGCGCCCGCCGGCGGCGCCGCGCTCATCCCCGGCCGGCCGCGCGGCGCGACCACCGCCGGGCCCGCCGCCCAAGCCGCCCGCCGCCGGGCCGCGGCCCTCAGATCCGCCCGCCAGCCCCCGGCGAAGCCCCTGGTGAAGCTCCGAGTCATCACCAGGATGGCCTTCGGATCCCACAACCTCCAACCAACGATCGGGCTCGCCATGCCCTCACTCGGCGGCCCCCCACCCATCCCCCCAGACCGGACCTGACCCACAGATAGGGGAGGAGATCCGGTTTTGGGCGGTAGACCAAGACGAGGGCGCTGGGCTGTCGTTGGTGACAGCAGCAGTCCCTGCGCCGCTGCGCCTTTGGGACCGGGACCCAACCGGCGCCAGCGCCCCCGCGCCCGCCGAAGCCGATGCCGGAAACGGCGCCACACCGTGGGAGTCAACGCGCCGTTGCGACCAGGGTGCTGGGCGGCCGACCGAGCGGCATCGGCCATTCGACCAGTCCCGTGACGGGGCAGCGGGCGACCGTGGCGGCAAGG
>JAITLE010000090.1 GCA_031278075.1 Bifidobacteriaceae bacterium
GGGCCCTGACCAGCGGAAACACGACCCAAGCGGGTTCACGGTCAACACCGCCGCCCCGGCGCGGATCGCGGAACTCTACACTTCTCCTCTCCGACCAGAGAAGTGTAGGAATGGTCACACCCGCCCGGACCAGGGCCCACGGGGCAGAATCCAACGCAGGGCCCTGACCAGCGGAAACACGACCCAAGCGCGTTCACGGTCAACACCGCCGCCGCGGCGCGGATCGCGGAACTCTACACTTCTCCTCTCCGGCCAGAGAAGTGTAGGAATGGTGACGCCCACCCGGAGGCCTGGCCTCTGGGGAACAGTGGGCCGCCGTCGGCCGCCGCACCACCTTGGGACAAGGTGGGGACGCTGGGACGGGACGGTCGGCATCGTGCGACGCTTGACAACTATGAGCGTGACCACAACCGAGACTTCGGTGGATCGCGACCTGGTTTACGGACCGGACCCGCGGCACCGGCTGGACGTGTACCACCCGCCGCAGCCCAACGGGGCGATGATCCTCCTGATCCACGGCGGCGGTTGGTGGCAAGGCGACAAATCGAAGGAGGCGGACACGGCGGCGCGGCTTGTGGCGCGGGGCTACCTGACAATCGTCCCGAACTACCGGTTCGCGGACGGCGCCGGCCCGACCGGCGCCAATCTGTACCCGGCCCAGGTCGAGGACGTGCTCGCCGCGCTCGACTGGGCCAAGACCAGCGGACTCACCTTTCAGCGGGCGGGCGCGCTCGGCGGATCCTCGGGCGGCAACCTCGCCCTGGAGGTGGCCATCGCGCGCGGGCTGCCGGCCGCGTCCTGGTCCGGGCTGCTGGACCTCGCGGGATTCATGGCGCGGCACGGCGACGCGACGCCGCACCAGGTGGCGGCGGACGATGCCGCCCCCGGCGCCGCGATCGACCAGGGCGGCGCCGATCCGGGTTACTACAAGTGGCTGCTGTTCAACCTGCTCGGGCCGGGCCTCGAGCGGTTGGATGAGGCGACGCCGATCCGACGGATCGGCGCGTCGACCGGGCCGGCGCTGTTCGCGAACTCCCTCGACGAACTCGTCCCCAGCGAAGAGCCCCTGCGCGCCGCAACCGCCCTCGCCCGGGCGGGCGTCGGAACCCGGGTGCTGCTGTTCGAGGGCTCACGGCACGCCGACGGCTACCTGGAGGACGCTTTACCGGAGACGCTCCGGTTCTTCGCGCACCACCTGCTGCGCTGACCCCACGCCGGGCCCGGATCAGAAGTCGTCCGCGAGGTTCGAGAACTGCGACAGATGACCCTGGAAGGCGACCCGCACGCTGCCCGTCGGCCCGTTGCGGTGCTTGGCGACGATCAGTTCGGCGGTTCCCCGGTCCGGGTTGTCCTCCGTGTCAGGGGCCTGGTTGATCAATATCACCACATCAGCGTCCTGCTCAAGCGACCCCGACTCGCGCAGGTCCGAGATCTCGGGGCGCTTGTCGGCCCGTTGCTCCGCAGACCGGTTGAGCTGCGAGATCGCGACCACAGGCAGATCCAGCTCCTTGGCGAGCAGCTTCAACGCCCGCGAGAACTCCGACACCTCCTGCTGGCGCGATTCGACCCTCTTGCCGGACGACATGAGCTGGAGATAGTCCAGCACCACCAGTTTGAGGCCGTGGCGCTGCTTGAGCCGACGGCATTTGGCGCGGATCTCCATCAACGCCATGTTCGGCGAATCGTCGATGAACAGCGGTGACTCCTTGATCGGACCGATCCGTTCGGCGATCCTCGGCCAGTCGGGCTGCCGCATCCGACCCGACCGGATGTTGGTGAGGAACACCCCGCTCTCCGCGCTGAGCAGCCGGTGGGTGATCTCCTCCCGGGACATCTCCAACGAGAACACGACAGTGGCGAGCTTGTGCCTGAGCGCCGCCGACCGGGCGAAGTCCAGCCCTAACGTGGACTTGCCCTTGCCCGGCCGGGCCGCGATTATCACCATCTGCCCCTTATGCAACCCGCCCAGGAGGTTGTCCAACCCGTTCAACCCGGTGGGGATCCCCGTGACGTGCCGATTCGCGGCGGACAGCTCGTTCAACTCGTCGACGACCGGCGGGAGCACATCTGCGATGTGGTGATAGTCCTCGGCCGCGCCGCGCTCGGTGACCGCGTAGACCTCCGCCTGCGCGGAGTTGACCAACTCGTCGACGGCTTGCCCGTCAGCTGTGTAGCCGAGCTGCGTGATGCGGGTGCCCGCTTCCACCAACCGCCGCAGCACCGCCCGGTCCCGCACGATCTGCCCGTAATACCCGGCGTTCGCCGCGGTCGGCACCACCGCCATCAGGGTCGCCAAGTATTGCGCGCCGCCAATCCGGCCCATCTCCCCGCGCCGGGTCAGCTCCGCCGCGACGGTCACCCCGTCGACCGGTTCCCCGCGCGAGTAGATGTCAGTGATGGCGCTGAAGATCATCTCGTGCTGCGGCCGGTAGAAGTCGTCCGCGTGGAGCACCGACACCACATCGGCGATGGCGTCCTTCGACAGGAGCATCGCGCCCAGAGCGGATTGTTCAGCGGCGATGTCTTGGGGCGGGAGCCGGTCAAAGGCGGCGGCGTCGGTGACGGTGGCCTCGAAATCTACGACAGACAACGGTCCCGGGGCCTCCCTCAGCAGCTTCGCGTTCATGGTCAATTTCTACGCCGAGGGTCTGCACTGTAAGCGCCAACCCGCTCGCCTCAGCCATCCTAGGCCCCGAACCGCCCGCTTCGCCACGGCCATTTCCGCTGGTCAGGGGGGATTAAGTTGGGGACAGTGTGTGGATAGCGCCCCCGCTTTGTGGATAGCGAACCGCGGGCCCGCCCCCGTCCGGCCGCTGTCCCGCCTCTCACCTGCGCATGCTCTCCCCCTGTGAGCGGGCCGTTGTCCACAGCCCCCGCCGAGGGGTCAGCTCGTCCGCGAGGCGATCCATTTGTAAGCGGCGGCGTAATCGGCGGCGCCCACAGCCTCAGCCTTGGATGTGACGGTGTCCGGCGGCGTGGTGGTCTTGACCACGACCGGTCCCGCGGCCTTCTTGTCGGCCAGGTTGTAGATCGTCACGATCGTCTCGCCGAGCTTGCCCTTGAACGCGACGGCGCCGCCGCCATCGGGCAGGTACTCCCCTGAGGCGGCCCCCTCACGGAAACCCACCGTCACGACGCTCCCGCAGGCCGTGGCGTCACGGCAAAGCTTCGCGGCCGGAATGCCGGTCCAGTCTTCACCCGCCACGCCGGCTTGGACGGAGTTGTCGCCGCCATCCCCGTCCAGCCGCACAACGACAGGCCCAGTGATTGTCGTCTTGGAGCCGCCAGCCGCGAAACCGCCGTCCGTGGCCTTGTCCAACACCTCCGTCAGCGCCGTCTCGGCCGCCGCCGCCTCCCGCCTCGCCTTGATCTCGGCGCGGGTCGACAACTCGCCTTCGACCAGATCGGATTCCTCCAAGCCGCCGGAGACGTCCACGCCGTTCACGGTCCGTAGCTGCGGCAGCTCGCCGGGCGCGGCCAAGATGATGTCCATGGTCTCCCGTGACACCTCGGCGAGCGGTTCCCCTGACCCGCCACAGGCTGAGACGCACACCACCAAGTCCGTCAGCGACCGGAACCCGGCGAGCGCCGTCCAAGACCAGTCGGCGTTCTCCTGGACTCCCACGGTCAGGCTCGTCAAAGCCGGGAACAGCGCGGCCGCGGCCCCGAGCGCCTCGAACCGCGCGGAATCCCACTCCGCCACCGTCAACGACTTCAGGGCCTCTTTCGGCGTCAACAGCGCCCAATCCACCGCGTAGGGGCCCAAGTCCGCGGCGGTCACGCCAGACAAGGTGTTGAACGCATGGGATTCTGCGACACCGAGGCCCAGGGACCAGGCCAGTTGGACTTCCGCCAGCCCGAACGACCTGACTATCGCCGCGGCTTGCTGCGAGTCGACCTGAGCCGCGAGCACGCCGCAGCGCAGGTCCTCGCCGAACTCGTCGGCCACGGCCGCCACGGTTCTCGCCACATCCTTCGGCGTGGCCGACTCGGCTTTCACCGACAAGACCTGTTGCCCCGTCTCGGACGACTGCTCCAGCACCACCGGCAGATCCTCTGTGGAGTCGATGCCCGCCAACGCTTGCACCACCGACTCGGGGATCGGGTTCGTTCGCGCGCAAGGCTGCGGCGCCTGGGGCGGCGCGCCGGTGTCGGTGGCGCAAGCCGCGAGGACACCTCCCGCCAGGACGGCGACCAGCGCCGCCGCGAGTTCACGCATGTCGCCTCCTCAGGACGTCTTCGACCCGCCGCACGATGCCGCCGGGCCACCCCCCGCTCAGCAGCGGCCCTAGGCCGCGGTTGCGACGCAGCATCAGCAGCGCCGCGGCCACGCCTGCGCCGAGCAGCGTGGCGCCGCCCACGATCACATACAGCAGCCACGGCCGCGGGTCGTCGCGGGCGACGACCTCGATGTGGTTGTTCACGCCGGGCGTCAAGTCGAATGTGGCGGTGCGGCCCTGGGCCGTGCCGTTGGTGCGCGTCACCTTGCCAGGGAAGGTGAACCGCAGTTTGACGGTGGCGCCGCCGCCGCCGGCCAGCTCCGCGGCGGCCTTCAAGGTGGTCAGGTCCACCTCGCCGGCCAGTTTGAACAGGCCGCCCTCATGGCTGACCGCGAGCGTCCCGTCCCCGAACTGCCCAGCGAGATCAGCCAGCGGGACGTCTTCCGCGAAGGCCAGGTAGCCGGTGTGGCCACCGCTGGCGTGTTCAGCGATGTCGGCCTCGCCGAACAGCGCGCCCGTCTGAGCTTGGACTTCGATGAGGAGCTGGGCGAGCGCCACGCCCTCCGGGTCTTCCTCGATCAACTGGTCGGCCACGCCATAGAACACCTCCGCACTGAATGTGTCGTCCGCGGCGAAGGTGAACTCAGCGTCGACCCGGATGCAGCCGCCTAACGCGGGCAGCAGCGCCGCGGCCGCGGCCGCCGCCGCCAAACATGTCAGGCGGCGGTGGCGGGTTTGCGGTGGCAGGCCATGAGCGAAGGCGGCCAAGGGCGCTCCAAACGTTGTCCAACAGTGGTCGGCCAGTCTACCTGGGCCCCCTTTGCGCTGCCACGCGGCGCAAAGGCGTGGACGCGTCAGCGCCTTGCGATCGCGGCCAGGCCGCGGCGCTCACAGATCCCCACGTTTGGACAGATAGCGGAACGCCGCCCAACCTATCGGCACCCGCGCCCAGTATGTGATCGCCCGGAACAGCACCGCGGCGGACGCCGCCGTGGCCGTGTCCACACCGATCGCGCGGAGCCCAGCGGTCAGGGCGATCTCGACCCCGCCCAACCCGCCCGGGGTGGGCGCCGCCGAGCCGGCGGTGTTGCCGACCAAGAACACCAGGGCGAGATTCCCCAAAGGCAAGTCCGTCAGCCCGAAGGCGACGGTGGCCGCCCAAAACGCCAGCACATACCCGCCGAACTGGACGGTGGTCCCGAACAATGCGAGCAGCAGGCGCTTCGGTCGCCCCAGCACCCAGACCACGCGCGGCCAAACCTGGGTCAGCACCGGCCCCACCTTGCCCCACAGCCAGGACCGCAACGGCCGGACCAGCAGCAGGCAGCCCAACAGCGCCACAATCAACACGACCACCGCGATCGCTGTCGTCGGCAAGTGGGTCAAGACGCTGGTCTCGCCGGTCACCACCACCGAACCCGCCACCAGCGTCACCGTGACGATGAACAACGCCAGCTGAGTCAACGCCACTGTGGCCGCCGCCAGCGACGCCCTGACCCCACGCCGGTTCAAGAACCGCAAGCTAAGCGCGATCGGCCCCAACCCGCCCGGCATGGTGATAGCCGTGAATGAGCCTGCCACCTGCGACAACACCGACCGCCAAGGCGGTATTCGGACCGGCAGCAAGCACACCAGGGTCGTCGCCGCGCCCACATAGGTCAGCATCGACAAGCCGAACGAAAGCACCATCCACCCCGGATTCGCGCTCCCCACAGCCTCGACCATCTGGTTGAAGTTCAGCTTCGTGACGATCGCCCACACGGCGACCAACGTCATGGCGACCACCAACACCGTCCGCCAACCGAACCGGACCAGCTGGAACGGCGCCGCGGTCGGCTGCGGCGTCGCCACCAGCTCCGTCAGCTCCTGCCGGGTCGCGTCGATCAAGTCCCTGTCCGCCCGCGCCAACTCCCTGGTCGCGGTCGGGAAGACCACCGGCTGCAGCAGCCCAGCGAGACCGGCCAACGTCTGCGCCGGCATGACACGCGCCGCCGCCGCGACCGCCCGCACCGGCCCGACCTTGAGCGCCAACGCCGCCAGCAACTGCGCGCAGTCGAGGTTCCGCGCCAACTCGGACGAGGCCACGTCGCCGTCTTCCCAGCCGATCAACCAGACTTGCTGCTCCTCTTCGGCGCCGTCGTCGAACAAGATCGACGTGGCCGTGATGTTGCGGTGCGCCAGCCCCGCCTGGTGGGCGCGGTCCAACTGCCGCCACACGTCGACCAGCGCGGCGTCGGACATCTGGGCGGGCCGCATGTCCGCCATCGACTTGAGACCCAACGGGTGCGTCTGCAACAGCATCATCGAATCGGCCGCCTCGCCGATGCCGACCAGTCGCGGCGTGCGCACACCGGCGGCATTCGCGGCGTAGCGCAGCAAGGCGGCCCGCTCGGCCGCTTGACGCAGAGAGACCACCGAGCGCCGGTCCATCCCGCGCAGCCGCAGAGTCCGCCAGGTCATCTGCAGGAAGCCCAACACCTGGCGGTCCCCGTCGAGCACGATCGCGTCCCACCTCCGCCCGGAGCCGTCGAACACCGCGTAAATGCGGTTCCCGCCGGCCTTCTCCAGGGCGCTCGCGGTGGAGTCCGAAACAGCTGCCGCGAGGCCGGCGGCGTGCACGGCATCGTGCGAACGGGTGTGAGCGGCGCCAGAGGGCGGACGGTACGTGCCGTCTCGGATGGCGCGGACGCTCAAACGGTCGGTGGGGTTCTGGGCCTCGGAGATGTCGCGCACCCGGACGATCCGCTGCGGCTCGAGCCCCGCGCCGCGAATGCCCTCCACCAGCGCGGCGCCAGTGGCCCGATCCGTCGTCACACCGAGCGCGTAACGGATCGCGAGCCCCGCCATGCGGCCGATCAGCACCGCGGCGAAGACGCCCGGGAGGGTCGCGCCGCCGGTCAACACGGACGTGGCCAGCGCGAACCAAAGCAGGTTCCAGGACGCGGCCATGATGGGCCGGCGTGACCTGGGCCCCATCGCCGTCAAGATGCCCGCCGCTTGCGCCACCAGCGCGGGGATGACCACCCGGTATTCGCCGCCGACCACGACAGACAGCCCCTGTGTCAACGGGTCCCAATCGAGCCGGGTCACGCCCCAGTCCGCTGCGAGCGCCGCGAACAGGCCACCCGCCGCGGCGGCGGCCCCTTGCAGCGCCATCAACACCTGTCGGCGGAACAGGCTGATCACGACGACAGTGGCAGGCATGATGAGCGTCGCCAAGTTCATCAGGATCGACACGATCAGGTTCAGGATGGTCACCACTGGGAGCGCGATGGAGCGCATGTCCGCGGTCACCCCGGCCGTGGTGCCGTGCGCGTAGACCGACAAGCCGAGAACGGCTAACACCCCAAGGCCCGCGAGCGCCAAACTCACCAAGTCCTTAGACTGGCGCATTCGGCCGGTCGGCGCGTCCACCACCTCGACGCCGTCGCACACCGAGTGAGTGGAGGCATGGACGCGCTGCCGTCTGGTTCGGCGCTCGCCGCCGTCGCCTCGCTGGCCCACGGTCCCCAGCTTAGGCCTTAGCCTCGATCAGGTGAGCCATGGAGTTGGCACGAGCGACGGGCCGAGAAAGGCGACCACGTCTATCAACGTGTGTGCGACGACCAGCGGCATGACCCGCCCGCGGCGGTGGTAGAACCAGGCGAACACCACGCCCATCGCCACGTTCCCGCAGAACGGGCCGAAGCCCTGGTACAGGTGGTAAGAGCCACGCAGCGCCGCAGACGCCGCGATCCAGGCCGCGGGCCGCCAGCCTAGTTCGGTCAGCCGCTCACCCAGGTAGCCGACACCGACCACCTCTTCCAACAGACCGTTTTTGGCTGCGGCGGCGATCAGCACCGGCACGGTCCACCAGTGCGCGCCGAGCGATTGGGTGGAGACGTGCAACGTGATGCCCAAGGCGCGGCCCAGCAGGTAGAACGCGACACCCGGCAGCCCGATGCCGACCGCCAGCGCAGTCCCCCAACCCAAGTCCGGCCCGGGCCGCGCCGGCGTCAGCCCGATCCGCGCCGCGCCACGCAACAGGTGAACCGCGAGGGCGGCGGGCGCCAGAGCGAAGGTGATCCCGGCGAGCTGGTAGAGGAGATCCAGCCAGGGCTTCGGCGAGTCAGAGGTGTTGAGGCTCGCGGTCTGGTCCGCCAACGGCGTGACACTGGTCAAGGAGTCGAGCAACGAGAACAGCGCGTACACGCCCGAGGCTCCGAGGCTGAGCGCGAGCACGATCAAGACCTCGGCCCGCAGTCGGCGCCGATTGGTCGCTCTCACAGCTCCGGTCATTCGGTTAGCTTAGGCCGCCGAGCTGTGACCCGTGGGCCGCGGGGTCACCCGGCGGCGAGCCGCCAGCCAGCCGCGCGGGAACGCTCGTTCCAATAGCGGGCGTAGCCGCCATCCGCGGCGAGCAGCTCCGCAT
>JAITLE010000031.1 GCA_031278075.1 Bifidobacteriaceae bacterium
GTCACCGTGGACTCGTCCCATGTGGTCGTCACCCCGTCCACGACCAGGGAGAACCTCTATGTCGCGATGACGAGGGGGCGCCGCGCCAACCGGGCGGATGTGGCCCTGGACCGGCCCGACGACGCGCACAGCGCCCCGCTCCCCTCCGACCTGCCCGAACCCACCGCCCAAGACGTCCTGGCCCGTGTGCTGGCGAACAGCGGCGCGGAGCCGTCCGCCCACCAAGCCGCCGCCGACGAGGCGGAGGCGGGGGGCAACACCACCCAGTTGGGCGCGGAGTTGGAGGCTTTGACCGCCGCCGCCCTGCACGACCGGTGGGCGGCCCTCATCCGCGCCGGCCTCCCCGACCAGGGCCAAGCCGACCTGGTGCTCGCCTCGGAGGCGTTCGGGGCGCTGTCGGCCGAACTCCACCGCTCGTTGGCGCAGGGATGGGACCCGGAAGCGGAGTTCCAGCGGCTGGCCGCGGCCCGGCCGTTGGGCGGCGCCGCCGACCCGGCCGCCGTGCTGCACGCCCGGTTGGCCGCCGTCCTCGACCACCACGAGGCACAACCCGGCCGGCCCGTGCGCCAACCGAGCTTCCTGCTCGGGATGTTCCCCCGCGTCGACGCCCCGGCCAGCCCGGCCATGGCCCACGCCATCGAAGAACGCGAACAAGCCCTCATTGAGCGCGCAGCCGAACTCCTCCGACGCGCCCTGGCCAACCGCGAGCCGTGGCTCGCCGCGCTGGGCCCCAGACTCGCCGACCCCCTCGGGGCCGACCGTTGGGACGAGGCGGCGCTGGCTGTGGCGGCCTACCGGGACCGCTACCAGGTCACCGGGCCCGAACCGCTCGGGCGGCCCGACAGCGTCGCCCAACGCCGGGACGCCAACCGGATAGCGGGTATGTCGAGGGGCTCCGCACCGGAGGTGACTGCTCCGAACGCGGCTCCTGCCGCATCCGTGCCAGCGCCGCCGCGCCTGTGAGCACACTCTGGACAACGCGGTCACAGGCCCCGGGCCGGGGCCACGCCTCATCGCCTAGGGTTCGACCTGTGTCGCCGACGGACCCGGTCTGGGCTTCACCGCGGTCGGCTGGCAGTGACGGCAACAGCTGTCCTCCAGCGCGTCGTTTGAGGGGGCCGAAGACAAGTCGCCGCAGCGTCCGTCAGCCGGCCTCGTCCGCGGTGTGCGCCCTCGATGATGCGTGAGTCCGCTAAGCGGTTTGACCGCCGGACAGCGAGACCGCGCATCTGGGAGCGGCGGTCGAAGACAAAGCCCCGCCATGAGCGGGCTGACGGTATATGGGTTGGCGGCGCCCGCTTCGAAGTCGCAGCGACGGCGGACGCCCAGCGTTCGTCACTGGCCCGCTTCGCGGCCACCCATCCCCGGCGCCTGCGCCGCCACCGTCGTCGGCTGCTGCGAGAATGATCCGGTGAGCGGTGAACCTGAGGGCGAGGGAACAGCGGGAGCAATTGTCCCGCACGTTGGTGGACGATTGGCTGGGGTTGTTCCTGACGGCTACGCGGAGTGGTTGGTCGACGTCAAACGAAGGGTGCGGGCCGCCCAAGTCGGCGCGGCGCGGGCGGCCAACACCGAGGTTCTGCGCCTGTACTGGTCGATCGGCCGGGACATCCTGGACCGCCAGGGACGCGAGGGCTGGGGAGCGAAGATCGTCGCCCGGCTGTCGCGGGACTTGAGGACCGCCTTCCCAGGCCAGTCCGGCTGGTCACGCACCAACCTGCTGTACATGCGGCGGGTCGCGGAGGTCTGGCCCAGCGAAACCGAATTCGTCCACCACGTTGGTGGACGATTGCCGTGGAGGCATATCACGGTGCTGCTGGACCGGCTGGACACCCGCCAAGAGCGCGACTGGTACGCGGCGATGGCGGCCGCCCACGGCTGGAAACGGAGCGTGCTGGAGCACCACATCAAAGCTGGTCTGAGACGCCAGATCGGGGCCGCGCCAACCAACTTCGCGGACACCCTGGGACCGCCGGACTCCGAACTGGCGCAGCAGCTTGTCAAGGACCCGTACGTCTTCGAGCACCTGGCCTATGTGGAGCGGCTCGACGAGCGCAGCGTCGAGCAGGCGCTGATGGACTGCCTGCAGGACACCTTGACCGAGTTCGGGCGGGGCATGGCGTTCGTCGGGCGGCAACTGCGCTTCGAGGTCACTGACGCGGCGGGAGACACCGAAGAACTGGTGCCAGACCTTCTGCTGTTCAACATCCCTCAGTTGCGTTACCTGGTGGTGGAGTTGAAGGTCGGCAAGTTCCGCCCGGAGTTCTTGGGCAAACTGGCGGCCTACGTCGGCCTGGTCGACGCCCAGGTACGCGACCCCGCCAGGCACGCCCCGACCATCGGGATCCTGTTGTGCACCCGTAAGAACGAGGCTGTCGTCCGGTTCACTTTGGCGAACACGTCCGCCGCTCTGGGCGTCGCCGACTACGAGGGGCTGCCCAACCCCGACGAATTGAGGTCGGTCATATCGGCCGAGCGGGCGAACCTCGCCTCATGACCCGCGGACGAGACTCCCCGCGCTGTGACATCCGCGCTGCGCCGCCGCCGGAGCGGGATCGCGACCGCCAGCCGACCTCGTCGGCGCTCCATCCCCGCGTGGGCCCCTCACCAAGAGGCAACGGCGGGCCGCGTGCCCTGTGGCAGCGTGACGG
>JAITLE010000109.1 GCA_031278075.1 Bifidobacteriaceae bacterium
CCTGGAGACGACCGGAGCCGCCACGGGCGCCGCCGGTTCTGGGGCCGCCGCGGCGCCGATCGTGAAGATGGGCAGGCCGCGCGCCACGCCCACATCGACCAGAGCGGTCTCCGCCATGACCGCTTTGGTCGCGCTGAAGTCGGGCGCGATCCGGATCGCGTCCGTCACCACACCCGAGTCGAGAGCCAGGGCCAGCAGCGCGCCGACCTCGGCCCCGAACGCGTCCCCAGGCGCCAGCACCGCGGCGGCGTCCTCGCCTAGGCTGCCGGCCGCCAGGTCCGCGAGGACGGCCGCCACCGCCCCGGGCTGAGCGTGGGGCCAGGCGCGGGCCGCGCCTTCGACCAACACGACGCGGGCGGCGCCCGCGGCCCCGAAGGCGGCGACGCGCTCAGCCTCAGGCGGGTCCGCCCCGGATCCAGCTGGCGCCACCGCGACCGGTGTGCCCAGCCCCGCGGCTGTCCCCAATAGCTGAGCGGCGGCCGCGTCGTCTTCAATCAATGTCAAGATCAGCCCCATGGCGTGACCCCTCGCTCCCCTAACCGGTCCTCAGATGAGATTGTTTTGCCGCAGCAAGTCGATGAACGCGTCCATCGCCTCGGCTGTGGCGCCGTCGACGGTCCGCCCCCCCACGCGCACCGGCGCCGCGGCCACATCCCGGACTTCGAGGTGGCTCGCGCAGGCGCCCACTTCGCCGCCGTCCAGTCCCAGATCGTCCAAAGACAGCTCGTCGACCGGTTTGCGCCGCGCCAGCATGACCGCTTTGGCCGAGGGATACGCCGGCTGGTTGGCGCCCTCCCCCACCGCGACCAACGCTGGCAGGGGCGCCGCGAGCGTGAGGGTGGCGGCGTCCTCAACTTTGCGGACCACCGCCCGCCCCTCCACGATCGCCAAGCTGGCCGCGCCGGTGAGTGCGGGAATCTGGAGCCGGGCGGCCAGCTGGACGGGTAATAGACCGGTGCCCGCGTCCGCGGACTCGACACCGGTCAAGATCAGGTCGGCGCCGCCGAGGCGCTCGACCGCCCGCGCCAGGATCAGCGCGGTGGCGGACACGTCGGACCCGGCGATCGCGTCGTCGACGACGTGGACCGCTCGGTCCGCTCCCATTTGCAACGCCCGCCGCAACGCCTCGTCCGCCTCGTCGGGGCCGACGGTCAGCGCGACCACTTCCGCCCCGAGTTCCTCGGCCAGCCGCCGCGCCTCCTCCAGCGGGTGTTCATCGAGTTCGGAGAGCAGCCCGTCGCCCGTCCTGTCCAGGCGCAGCTCGGGCGTGAACTCGTAACCGATCTCGATGTCCGGCACATATTTCACCAACACGACGATTCTCATCAGCGGCCTCTCGCTGTTCCGACATAGTTGCACGATGCCGTTCGGTCCCCCGCCGCGGCCAACAGCAGTTGGGCGACGTCTTGGACCGCGACCGAGGAGGCCTCAGCGGCGGCGGCGTCGCCCATCATGGTGGAGCAGAACGGACAAGCGGTCGCGACTGCGCTCGCTCCGGTGGCGGTGGCCTCGCCGAAGCGGCGCGCGTTGATCCGCGTCCCTTGGGTCTCCTCGAGCCACATGCGCGCGCCGCCGGCGCCGCAGCAGCCGGAGTCACGGCCGTGGCACCGCATCTCGCGCAGCTCGAGGTTGCCGATCGCTCCCAACACCGCCCTGGGCGCGCTGGTCACACCGCCGTGGCGGCTGAGGTAACAGGGATCCTGATAGGTCACGACGACAGGTCCGGCGCCAGTTTCCACGCCGGCGGGCGCGCCGCCGTCAGCTCCGCGAGCCGCACCCGCCCCCACACCACCGCCGACAGCATCGCACGGCAGGTCGCCGGGCCGCAGCCGCCCCGCGGCGATCAGCTCCGCCAGCAGCTCGGTGTGGTGCAACACCTGATAGCGGCCACCGAAGGGCCCATATTCGCTGCCTAGCGAGTTCAAGCAGTGCGCGCAAGTCACCACGATCTTGGTGGCGCCGGCTGCGTTCAACGTCGCCACGTTGGCTGCCGCCAGTTCGGCGAACACTGGCTCGTTGCCGGCTCGCCGGGCCGGATCGCCGGTGCAGCATTCGGCTGAGCCCAGCACCGCGAAGCTCACGCCGGCCTGGTGCAGCAGGGTGGCGAAAGCCCGGGCCGTGGCCGCGCCGCGCTCGTCGAACGCGCCCGCGCAACCCACCCAGTAGAGGTAGTCGACCTCGCCCAGCGACGCCACGTCCACCCCCAGCACAGGCACGTCGAAGCTCAACGGCGCCGCCCAGTCGAGCCGTTTCTTCGGCAGCATCCCCCAGGGGTTCTTCCGGCGCTCCAGGTTGCGGAAGACCCCGTCCAGCTCCGCCGGGAATTCGGCCAGGCCGAGGACTTGCCGCCGCCTCAGGTCGATCACGTGGTCGACGTGCTCGATCCCGACCGGGCAGATGTCGACGCACGCCCCGCAAGTGGTGCACGCCCACAAGGCCTCCTGGCTGATCGCGTCCGGAGCGGACGGGCCGACGAGGGGCGGCCGGTCGGCATCGTGCGCTTGGCGTTCCGCCCAAACCTGGTCACGCAACGCTCCCACCAGCGCTTTCGGGGAGAGCGGCTTGTCTGTGGCCCAAGCGGGGCAAACGGCTTGGCAGCGGCCGCACTCGGTGCAGGTGGTCACGGCGAGCCGGTCGCGCCACGTCAGATCGGTGCTGGCGCCCACGCCGAGGCGCTCGAACACCGTCTCGGGGAGATCAGGGTCGGCGAAGTCGATGGCGCGGCCGTCCACCACCACGCCATCCAGACCACCGAGCGCGGGGCTGGCGTCCGGCCGTTTCGCGGTCCACAGGGTCGCGAAGGCGAGGAAACGGTGCCAGGCGACGCCCATCGTCGGCGTCAATCCGACCACCACCATCCACGCGTAGGACACCAGCAGCTTCGCCAACGCGAGCGAGCGGACCCACCACTCGAGCGCCTCCGGGGCCGCGCCGGCGTGGACGCGGCCGATCCACGCTGTGGTCGGGAACAGCGCCGCGCCGGGCGCGCCGGGCAACTGCGATTCGACTCCGCGCAGCCACAACACCAGCACCACGACAGCGAGGATCGTCGCCTCGACGTACCGGGCGCGCCACTGGTGCGAGCCGAAGAAGCGCGACCGGCGGCCTAATGAACGCCGGGAGGCCGCCCCACGGACCGCGATCAACGCGCCGATTCCTGCCAACCCCAGCCAGGCGAGCGCCTCGACGGTCCAGGCGTACGGGACCCAACGGCCCAGCAGCGGGAGTTCGAAGTGCGGGTCGAAGACCTGGCCGGTGGCCGCGATCAAGGTTGTGACCAGCACAAAGAACGACATCATGGTGAGCCAGTGCGCGGCGGCGATGAACGGCCGACGGGCCATCTGCCGATGCCCGAACACTTGGGCGGCCGTCGCCCCGGTCCGGCGCCAGGGCCGGTCGCGGCGCCCGCCGGGCAGCTCGGGTTGGCCGGCCGCGAAATGGCGCGCGAAGACCGCCACCCGGTAGACCAGCAGGGTCCAGCCGATCGCGGTCGCCGCGAGCGCGGCTGCCGCGAAGACGGGGCCGACGGCTGGGCTCACACCGCCCCCGGGATCCAGGTGGTGCCGGCGAGGGGCCGACGCGCCATGGCGGCGGCTTCGACAGTCAAGGCGACCAGGTCTTCCGGTTCCAGGTTCAGCAGGTGGGCCTTGCCGCAGGCCCGCGCGATGATCTGTGCCTCCATCGTCATGACGCGCAGCAGGTTGGCGAGCCGGCGGCCGGCGGCGATCGGGTCGAGGCGGCGCGACAGCTGAGGGTCCTGGGTGGTGATCCCGGCCGGGTCGCGGCCCGCCTGCCAATCGTCGTAGTAGCCGGCGGATGAGCCGAGTTTGCGGTATTCGTCCTCCAGTGCGGGATCGTTGTCGCCGAGCGCGATCAGCGCCGCGGTGCCGATCGAGACGGCGTCCGCGCCGAGCGCGAGCGCTTTGGCCACGTCCGCACCCGACCTGATCCCGCCGGACACGATCAGCTGCACTTCGCGGTGCGCGCCGGATTCTTGCAGCGCGTCGACAGCCTGCGGGATCGCCGCCAGTGTGGGGATGCCGACGTGTTCGATGAACACGTCTTGGGTCGCGGCGGTGCCGCCCTGCATGCCGTCCAGGACGATGGCGTCGGCGCCAGCTTTGATCGCGAGCATCACGTCGTAGTAGGGCCGCGACGCGCCGATCTTGATGTAGATCGGCTTCTCCCAGTCGGTGATCTCGCGCAGTTCCGTGATCTTGATCCTGAGATCGTCGGGTCCTGTCCAGTCCGGGTGACGACAGGCCGAACGTTGGTCGATCCCCACCGGCAGAGTCCGCATCTCAGCCACCCGCTCGGTGATCTTCTGGCCCAACAGCATCCCGCCGCCGCCTGGCTTGGCGCCTTGGCCGAGGACCACCTCGATGGCGTCCGCCATGCGCAGGTGGTTCGGGTTCATCCCGTAGCGGGACGGCAGATATTGGTAGACCAGGGTCTTGGAGTGGCCGCGTTCTTCCTCGGTCATGCCGCCGTCGCCGGTGGTGGTCGAGGTGCCAACCTCGCTGGCGCCCCGGCCGAGCGCCTCTTTGGCCTGCGCCGAAAGGGAGCCGAAGCTCATGCCCGCGATCGTCACCGGAGTCTTCAGGTGGATCGGCTTGGCGGCGTGGCGGGCGCCGATCACCACGTCGGTGTCGCACCGTTCGCGGTAGCCCTCCAAGGGGTAGCGCGACATCGACGCGCCCAGGAACAGCAGGTCGTCGAAGTGCGGCACTTTGCGTTTCGCGCCGCCGCCCCTTATGTCGTAGAGGCCTGTCGCGGCCGCGTTCCGGATCGCCGCGATGGTGGTCCTGTCGAAAGTGGCGGATTCCCTGAGCCCGAGTTGGGCTGGGTCGGCGCTGGTCGGCATCGGGCATCTCCCTTGCTGGGTCGGATCAGTACGCGTCGGCGTTGTCGACGTGGAAGTTGTAGAGCTGCCGCGCGGAGCCGTAGCGGCGGAAGTCGGCCGGGTTGTCGGCGCGGCCGGCTGCGGCGAGCAACTCCGCGAGTTCCAGGAGGTGTTCTTCCCGGACCGGTTTCTCGACACAGTCCGCGCCCAGGGAGGCGACCCGGCCCTTGACATAGAGCCGCGCCTCGTAGATCGAATCGCCCAGGGCGTCGCCCGCGTCGCCACACACGACCAGGCGTCCCGCCTGGGCCATGAACGCGCTCATGTGCCCCACGTTCCCCCCCACCACGATGTCCACGCCTTTCATGGATATGCCACAGCGGGCTGCGGCGTCGGCATCGACCACCAGGATGCCGCCGTGGGCCGTGGCGCCCGCGCTTTGCGAGGCGGAACCCTTCACGTGGACCCGGCCCGACATCATGTTCTCCGCGAGGCCGACCCCGGCGTTGCCGTGAACCACCACGGTGGCGAGCTGGTTCATGCCGGCGCAGTAGTAGCCGACGTGGCCTTCGACGGTCACGGTGACGGCCGCGTCGAGCCCGGCCGCGATGGCGTGCGCCCCTTGGGGCCGCGTCACCACCCAGTTGGAGCCGTCCGCCGCGCGGTGCAGCGCTCGGTTGAGTTCGGTGACGCTGACCTCGGCGAGGTCGACGGTCACACCGGCTGCAGGGTTTTGGTCAATGAGCGTTCCCATGCGTACACCACTTCCGGGTCGGGTTCGAAGATGCGGGCGTTCTCGATGCCGGGCAGGCCGGTCAGGTAGCGGTATTCGGAGGCGACCGCCACCAGGTCTGCGGTCTCCGCGACCACCGCTGGTTTGCAGGCGATGGCGTCGCGGACCACCGCGAAGGATGTCGCGGAGGAGACGAGGAGCGTGTAGAAGCCGTCGAACCGGGCGCACAGCGCGGTCAAGGCTCGCTCGACGGGGGCGCCGGTGGCGAGTTCCCGGGCGATGAAGCGGGCGCCGACCTCTGTGTCGTTGAGGGAGTCGAAGGCGACTCCGGCGGCGATCAGGCGTTTGCGGATCGACTCATGGTTGGAGAAGGAGCCGTTGTGGACGAGGCATTCGTCGTCGCCGACCGAGAAGGGGTGCGACCCGCCGGGTGTCACGGCTGATTCGGTGGCCATTCTGGTGTGCGCCACGCCCTGCCAGCCGCCCCTTGCGGCGAGCCGCCAGTCCTTCGCGAGCGCGTCAGGTTCGCCTGTGCCTTTCAGCACGGTCAGGGTGCGGCCACGCGAGATCACGGTGGCGTCGGGGAGGGCGGCCCGGACGGCCGCGTCCAGTTCCGCGGGGGCGGCCAGCGCCCGGATGACCGTCGTCTGCCCCGCGGTTTCGACTTGGACGCCGTGCACGATCCCGTCCGCCTCACCCGCGACCGCCGCCGCGACCGCGACCGCGTGCGCGCCCGGGTCTTCGCCGATGTCGGGCTGGGCGCCGAGCACGCAGACGGTTGCTTGGCCCGCGGGGATCGTTGCCGGGTCGGAGTAGATGCCGACCCCGGCGGAGTCGTTGCCTCGTCCTTGGGCTTGGCTCAGCATGCCGCCGAGCAGCTCGCCGAGGGCGGGATAGAGGAGCGGGTTGCGCAGATGCAATCCGGCTATGCCGCACATGTGGCCTCCTGGCTTGGTTTCTTGCTATGAATCATAGTCTGCTCCTGAGAAACTCAGGAAGTCAAGTACCGGTCGATCTCCCAGGCGCTGATCGCGCCATGCCAGTCGTAGAACTCATCACGCTTCAACTTGGCATAGTAGGCGGAAACGCCCCCAGTGGGGTCCAGGCCGTCTAGCACGCCCCTGACCACACGGTTGCCTTCCAGCGCCTCGACGGCGTCCAGGAGAGTGCGGGCCAACGGCGGGCGCCCCTCATGGTGGCCCGCCCCGGGCGGCCCGGGGTCCGCGCCACGCCGGATCCCGTCGAGACCGGCGCCGAGGCAGGCCGCGATGGCGAGGTGGGGCGAGGCGGCGCCGTCCGCCACACGGATCTCGGAGCGCTGGTCGTCTGGGACGCGCACCATGACGCTCCTGTCGTCACCGCCGTAGGTCGCGTAGCGTGGGGCCCAGGTCGAACCGGACGCGGTGGTCTCGGCGCCGGTCCGCTTGTAAGAGTTGACCGTCGGGTTGAGGATCGCCATCAGCGCGTCGGCGTTGTCCAGCAGCCCCGCGACGTAGCCGCGCGCGGTGGGCGAGAGCCCGAAGCCCGAGGGGTCGTCGTAGCCCGCCGGCGCGGGGAAGGCGGACCCGGCCGGGCCCCAGAGCGACATGTGCATGTGCAGACCGCTGCCGGTGCGGTCGGCGAACGGCTTGGGCATGAAGGTGGCCGTCATGCCGCGCTTCTCGGCGAGCATGCGGATGATGTAACGGGCTGTGATCACGCGATCGGCCGTCACCAACGCCCTGTCGAACGCGAAGTTCTGCTCGAACTGGCCGTTGGCGTCCTCGTGATCGGAGGCGTATGGGGCCCAGCCCAGGGACTCCATGGCGCGCGAGACGTCCGCCAGGTGGTCGAACTGGCGGATCAGACCGCGCGCGTCGTAGCAAGGCTGGTTGGCGGTGTCGGTCTCATCCGCCACCCTGATCCGGCCACCTGGGTCCTTGGTCACCAAGAAGTACTCGAGTTCCGCGCCCACCTTCAGGTCGAGGCCGAGTTCGGCCGCCTGCCGGATTTGCTCCTTGAGGATCTGACGCGGCGCGTACGGGTGGGCCACGCCCAGCCGGAAGGTGTCGCAGTGGACCATCGACAGCCCGCGCTGGATGAAGTGAAGCGGCGTGTAAGAGGCGAGGTCAGGGACCACGATCAGGTCGCCGTCGTTCGGGGCCAGCCCGATCGCCCCTGCGGCGAATCCGGCGAAGCCCATCTTGCCCGCCTCCAGATCATCCGCCGCGCCGATCGGCACCAACTTTGAACACGGACGACCGGTCATCGTGGTGAACGTGGCCATGACGAAGTCGACGCCGTCGCGTCGAGCCATCTCCTTCAGGCTGGGCCCCTCGGGGCGGCCGATGGCCGCCGGTTCGCGTGTGAGAGCAGTCGCTGACATCTCGCCTCCTGGATTCGGGTGCTCGCTGAGTCCACTGCCAGAGAACGGAGATTCCTTGCAGTGGAACACGATGACAGTTAACCACACCCAAGATGCCTGGTAGCCGAGTTAACGCGACCGACACGGACGTTTTGCCGGGCCGACACGTCGCCGTAGCAAGAATCGCTGTCTACTCAACATAGTCTGGCCGGGCGGGAATCCTTGGCTGATGCAAGGCACCACTGAGGAGGTACTTGTCATGGAATCAATCGCGGGTGACACCGCTTGGATCTTGGCCAGCACAGCGCTGGTCACACTGATGGTGCCGGGGCTGGCGTTTTACTACGGCGGCATGACCGGCTTCAAGACCGCGCTGAACATGCTGCTGATGGTCAGCGGCGCCTTCGCCGTGGTGCTGGTCACCTGGGTGCTGATCGGCTACACCGTGGCCTTCGGCGATTCGGTGGGCGGCGCCGGGCTGATCGGCGACCCGACCGAGTTCCTGGGCCTGAACGGATTGCTCGGCTCAGAGGACAACGAGGGGCTGCCGCCCCTCCTGGTCGCGGGGTTCATGTCCATCTTCGCGTCTCTGACCACCGGGATCATCGCCGGCGCGGCCGCCGACCGCATGAAGTTCGGGGCGTGGATGGTCTTCGCCGGCATCTGGCTCGCCGTGGTCTACGCGCCAGTGTGCCACTGGGTCTTCGACTTCGACGCCGAGGGCCACACCGGCGGCTGGATCGCCAACAAGCTCCAGGCGATCGACTTCGCCGGCGGCACCGCGGTCCACATCAACTCAGGCGCCGCGGGGCTCGCCCTCGCCCTGGTGCTGGGCCAGCGCCGCTCGTTCAACCGGCCGCCCAGACCGCACTCGCTACCGCTGGTCCTGCTCGGGGCCCTGTTGCTGTGGGCTGGCTGGTACGGCTTCAACGGCGGCTCCGCGCTCGCGGCCAACAACGCCGCCGGCGTGATGTCCGCCAACACTCTGTTCGGGACGGGCGCGGCGACCCTCGCGTGGCTGGCGGTGGAAAAGATCCGCTACGGACACTCGACCGCCCTCGGCGGAGCCTCCGGCATGGTGACCGGACTGGTCGCGCTCACCCCTTCGGGCGCCGCAGTGGACGCCATCGGCGCCCTGGTCATCGGTGCGGCCGCCGGCGTGCTCTGCTGCTTCGCGGTCAACTGGAAACGGCGGCTCGGGTACGACGACTCGCTGGACGTGGTCGGCGTGCACCTGGTGGGCGGCATCCTCGGCACGCTGATGATCGGGTTGCTGGCCAACCCGGACGCGCCGAACGCGGGCACTGGCCTCTTCTACGGCGGCGGGTTCAAGCTGCTCGGGATCCAGGCGGTGGCGGCCGCGGCGGTGATCGCCTACTCGTTCACGGTGACCTGGCTGATCGCCTTCGCGCTGCACAAGACCATGGGCATCCGGGTCAGTCCCGAAATCGAGGACGAAGGCCTCGACGTGCCGGTCCACGCGGAACGCGCCTACGAGATCCCGGGCACAGTGAGCGACTGAGCCCAAAGCGGGACCCGCGCGGATCGCTGATGGGGTCGAGGCCGGACACTAGAATGTTGGAGGTTTGACCGCGCCCCAAACGGAAGAGAAGCCATGAAGACTTTCACCATGCCTGGCACCGGGCTTAGAACACCCAACATCGTGGCGGGGATGATGCGAATCGCCGGGAAGACCGACTCCGAGATCCGTGAGCTGGTGGCGGCCGCCCTAGACGTCGGCGTGACCTTTTTCGACCACGCCGACGTCTACGGCGGCGAGACCCACAAATGCGAGGCACGGTTCGCCGAGGCGCTGAAGCTGACCCCTGCCCAGCGCGAGAAGGTGATCCTCCAAACCAAGGCCGGCATAGTGCCGACAGGCGAGGGCTGGGCCTACTTCGACTACTCCGCCGAGCACCTGATCGCCTCGGCGGAGGGGTCGCTGCGCGCCCTGCGCACCGACTATATCGACATCCTGCTGCTGCACCGGCCCGACGCGTTGGTCGAACCGGAAGAGGTGGCCGCAGCCTTCGACCAGCTCCACGCCCAAGGCAAGGTGCGCCACTTCGGGGTGTCGAACCACTCCCCGCGGCAGATCGATCTGCTCAAGACCGCTGTCCGCCAGCCGTTGGTGGCTAACCAGCTACAGCTTTCGATCACCCATTCGCCGCTGGTCGCGCAAGGACTCGCCGTCAACATGGAGAAACTGGACCAGTCGGTGGTCAGGGACGGCGGCGGCCTGCTCGACTACTGCCGCGCGAACGGCATCACCGTGCAGGCCTGGTCCCCGTTCCAGCGGGGGTTCTTCGACGGCGTGTTCCTGGGCGACCGCGAACGGGAACCCAAACTCAACGACGTGATCGACAAGCTCGCCGCCAAACACAAGGTGGAGCCCATCGCCATCGCCACCGCGTGGATCACCCGGCACCCGGCCAACATGCAGGTGGTGCTCGGCACCACGAATCCCGCCCGCGTCGCGGCGGCCGCGCTGGGCTCCGATCTGCCGCTGACCCGCAAAGAGTGGTACGAGCTGACCCTGGCCGCGGGTCACATCACGCCCTGACCCCCACCAACCGGAGGACTCGACCATGGCCGCCGCAGCGAACCCCTTCCCTGAAGACTTCATCTGGGGAACAGCCACCGCTTCCTATCAGATCGAGGGCGCGGTGCGCGAGGGCGGGCGGGGACCTTCCATCTGGGACACGTTCTCCCACACTCCGGGACGCGTGTTCGCCGGCCAGAACGGCGACGTGACCTGCGACCACTACCACCGCTGGGAGGAGGACCTAGACCACATGGCTCGGCTCGGCCTTCAGGCGTACCGCTTCTCGACGGCCTGGCCCCGCATCCAGCCCGGAGGCGTGGGCCGCGCCAACCAGGCCGGCCTCGACTTCTACGACAAGCTGGTGGACGGCCTGCTCGCCCGCGGCATCCGGCCGGTGGCCACCCTTTACCACTGGGATCTGCCCCAAGCCCTCCAAGACCAAGGTGGTTGGCCCGCCCGCGACACGGCACGCCGGTTCGCGGACTACGCCGAGATAGTCGCGGCCGCTCTCGGAGACAGGGTCGAGACGTACACCACCCTCAACGAACCGTGGTGCGCCGCCTTCCTTGGGCACGCCTCCGGCGCGCACGCGCCGGGGATCACGAACCCCCTCGCCGCGCTCAAAGCCGCCCACCATCTGAACCTGGCCCACGGCCTCGCGGTCCAAGCGGTGCGCGCGGCCGCCCCCGGCGCACAGGCCTCGGTCACCCTGAACCTGCACGTCATCCGCCCGGCGACCGATTCAGCTGAGGACGCGGACGCCGCCCGCCAAGTCAAAGCCGTCGGCAACGAGATCTTCCTCGGCCCGATGCTCGAGGGCGTCTACCCGGCGGACCTCCTCGAAGATCTCGCGCCCGTCACCGACTTCGACTTCGTGGAGAGCGAGGACCTGACGTCCATCAACCAACCGATCGATTGGCTGGGCGTCAACTATTACTCGACCTCGGCGGCGCGCCGCCGCGACGGCGGCCGGGCAGGGCGCACGGCGGGCCCGCCACGGGTCGGGCCGGGGGGGGAGACTGCGGGGACGGAATCGTCCAATGGGGGTCACGGCCCCGGCAATCCGTGGGTCGGCGCTGATTGCGTCGAGTTCCTCCCTCCCACGGGGCCGCTCACCGACATGGGTTGGAACATCGACCCGCCGGGCCTGACCGAACTCCTGGTCGGGATGGCGCGGCGGTATCCGGGGTTGCCGCTCGCCGTCACCGAGAACGGCTCGGCGTTCGGCGACACACTGGAGCCGGACGGCGCCGTGCACGATCCCGACCGCATCGCCTACCTGGAAAGCCACGTCGCCGCGGTGGCCGAAGCGATAGCCCAAGGAGCGTGTGTCACCGGGTACTACGCCTGGTCCCTGATGGACAACTTCGAGTGGGGCCACGGCTACAGCCGCCGCTTCGGCCTGATCTACGTCGACTACGCCAACGGCCAGGCGAGGCACTGGAAAGACTCGGCCCGCCGCTATCAACAGCTGATAGCGGCCCAAGGCCGCATCTAGCGGCCCCTTCCGGTCCGGGGCGGCCTGACGATTCCTACACTTCTCCCGCCAGAACCGAAAAGTGTAGACTTCCGCGCCCGCAGCCCCCGCTAGCAACTCAGCCCCACCACCCGCCCATCTACGTCTCCGCAGGTCAGCGCCCCGCACCGGTTCCGGCCCGCTGCACCCCGGTCCGGGGCGGCCTGACGATTCCTACACTTCTCCCGCCAGAACCGAAAAGTGTAGAGTTCC
>JAITLE010000122.1 GCA_031278075.1 Bifidobacteriaceae bacterium
GCAGACATTCGGCAGCCAGCTGACGTTCGATCCGCAAGCCGACTGGGTATATCCCTCCTACTACTCGGCCTCCGTCGGGTTCGCCACCAATCTGGGGACCATAACCGTCGTCGAGTATGGCCCGACAACGGCCTACGGCAGCATCACGGACACCCAGGACGCGTACTACTACAACCACCTGCACTACCTCACCGGGTTGCAGCCCGGCAAGGCGTACCACTACCGCATCCTGGCGCAAACCCAAGACGGCCAATGGCTGGCCTCGCCGGACAGGGTTCTCACCACGAAGCAGATCACCGCAGATGTCGTGCGCATCCCAGAGGATATGACAAGTGGCCCGCAGTATGTGCTTACCGAATCGGGGAAGACATACTTGGTCACACAAGATCTGACGGTGGACGCCGCCTTCATCAAACTCCGCGCCAGCAACGTGGTGATCGACCTCGGCGGCCACACGGTCGTCTACGACAACGGTGAGCCAATCGTCGACGAGCTGAGCTATTACAGCGACTATGGAACCTTTGGCATCCACGCCAATCAGTGGAGTCTGCACGATATCCAGATCTACAACGGCACATTGCGTCAAGGCGCCCACGGGGGCCAGGGCTACGCAGGTGTGGGCTACAACCCGATCGACCTGGCTATGGTCGGCTTCACCGAGCGCAACGTCATCGCGGGCATCACCGCCGACTACTACGGCGACGATGTCGAAGGCTTCGCCAATGTCGGAGTCGAGTATTTCCACCACAATGTGGCGATCGATCGTGGTACGGTCGTCACCAACCGGCATTGGGGCTTGCACGCCGTGAAGGGGCACATTGAAAACGCGTCTTACAACTCGTTGCGGCGCTTCCGCCATCAAGGCATTGACGGCGCCAAGAACGTGATCGGCAACGAGCTCTACGGCGACAGCTACGCGACCAACTCGTACATGATCCAGCAAGCTGACAACGGCGAAGTGGCGGGCAACAAGGTGTTCGGCACAGGGTTCATGCCGATTGGCATAGGCTACGCGGACAGTTCGCACGTCCACGACAACTTTGTCTACATTCACGGCACGGCCAATAGGCAGCGCGACTTGGAATATGACCGGATTTCGGGCATCAGCGGCGTTCGCTTCACCATGTACAACCAGGAGACTGGCGCTTACGACGGCGATCGCGGCACCCCTATTGTGGATCTGTTGTACGAGGATAATGTCTTCGTGTTGAAGCCGTGGGAAGGCTGCGCCGTCGCCCGAGGATTGTGGATCAGCACAGGCGCCCGGTCGAAGAACACTCAGTTCTTGAACAACATCGTCAAAGTTGAAGCGCTGAGCGACCAGCTCAACGTTTGGGATTACCGTTGGCAGATGGCTGTGACCACGGTGGACATCAACGGAGGTCGAAACCCAGCGGACGCCACTTTGCCGCCGCCGGTGACGCTGCTCGAAGGCAACACCTTCTCGTCGAACGTGGAATTCGTGTCGTTTGGGTCAAGTTATGGCACCGGCATACAGAATGTTCTGTTCAAGAACAATCATTTCCAGAAGATCGATCATCATACTGCGAACTTCGAGCCATACACAATCTCATATTGGGACTGGGGCTCGGAGATGAATATGATGGTCGACAACACCGCCGAGGGGTTCGACATCGCGACGACGCCACTGATGTTCGGGGAGACCTTTTCGGAGTTGACGGTCGCGAACACGTTCGACTTGACGTTGGTCGACAGCCGCGGGGCGCCGGTGGCGAACCAGCAGGTGGAGTTGGAGGTGGAAGGCGATTGGGCGTGGTGGAAGCTAGTGGAGTGGCTGCCGGACGGAAGGGAGCCGGCGGATGCTCCGGACGGCGGGAGGTACACGATATCCGGAGTGACCGATGGCCAGGGCGCGGTGCAGGTGGAGTTGAAGGAGGTGTATCACGTGCTGCGAGTCCTCGGCATCCAAGAACGGGTGGATTATCGGGAGGCGACCTTGACCGTCGCGGGATATCTGCCGGCGACGGCGACGCTAGCGGACCTGAAGGAAGACGGGCAGGTGACGCTGATCGCTGAAACGGGCGACCCGGGTGGCCCGACTTTGGGCGCACCAGGCAGCTTCTGGACCCAAGCGCTCGGCGCCAATGGCGTGTACTTGCGGTGGTGGACGGACCAGGTGGTCGACGGCACGAGGGTGTACCGGTCGGCATCGGCGGATGGGCCGTTCGCGCTGATCGGGACTGTGGTAGACGAGTTCTACTACATCGACGCCGGCTTGGCGGCGGGTACGACCTTCTATTACAAGCTGGCGCATTTCAAGGGCAGCGTGACCGGTGCGTACACGGCCGCCTTGGGAGAGACCACCAATGCGCTGTGGTCGATGCCGAGCAGCTTCCGGATCGCCGCGTGGGGCGCCGATGGCGCCTACCTGCGGTGGTGGACGGGCCAGCCGGTCGATGGCACGAAGGTGTACCGGGCGACATCGCCGGACGGGCCGTTCACGCTGGTGGCGACCGTGACCGGCGAGGACTACTACGAGGACACCGGGCTGCCGCTGGGCACGACCTTCTATTACAAGGCCGCCCACTTCAAGGGCGCTGACCTCGGGGCGTTCACCGCGACGTTGACTCGGACCACCGACGCGGTCTGGTCGATGCCGAGCAGCTTCCGGATCGCCGCGTGGGGCGCCGATGGCGCATACCTGATGTGGTGGACGAGCCAGCCGGTCGATGGCACGAAGGTGTACCGGGCGACATCGCCGGATGGGCCGTTCACGCTGGTGGCTACCGTGACCGGCGAGGACTACTACGCGGACACCGGACTGCCGTCGGGCACGACCTTCTATTACAAGGCCGCCCACTTCAAGGGGACCGACGGAGGGGCGTTCACCGCGACGTTGACTCGGACCACGTGACGACGCCGAGCAGGAGCGACCGCGGACTCCGGTGAATCGAGAAGGAGGCCGCGCGCACCACACGACGCCGCCCGCCGCCCGGCGGTCTGCTTCGGTGCGCGTGGCCTCCCGATCGGTTGACGTCCACGCGGTCGAGTTCCTGCTCAACGCGTCCGGCGGCTGATGGCCAGCGCCGCGATGGCGTCGGTGGCCGCGGCGTCGACCAAGGCGCGGGAGATGCGCGACGTCATTGCGGCAAACGGGTGCTAAGGCAAGTGGCAGGAGTTAGGTTCGAGGCGTTTGGGCCGCGCCTGTCGGGGTGCCCCGATCCGGGTGGGCGTGACCATTCCTACACTTCTCCCGCTGGAGACGAGAAGTGTAGAGTTCCGCGATCCGCGCCGCGGGGCGCGGCTTGGCCGGCGACCGGCTTGGGGCGTGTTGCCGCAGGTCAGAGGCTCGCGCTGGTTCTGGCGTGCTGGACGTCGATCCGGGTGGGCGTGACCATTCCTACACTTCTCTCCCTGGAGACGAGAAGTGTAGAGTTCCGCGATCCGCGCCGCGGGGCGCGTCTTGATTGCGAACCCGGTCGGGCCGTGTTTGCGCAGGTCAGCGCCTTGTGGCTGTTCTGGCCTGCTGGACGCTGATCCGGGCGGGCGCCACCATTCCTACACTTCTCTCGCTGGAGACGAGAAGTGTAGAGTTCCGCGATCCGCGCCGGGTGGCGGCGCCGAAAGGTATGGCCCATGGGGTGAGGTAAGGCTAACCTAAGCCTGGTAGGGTTGTGCCACCGGGCGGTCCCAGCCGCCCGGTCCAACCGGATCGACCCCAGCGAGTGTCATGAGCCCTCCGAAGCAAACAGGGCCGTCGCCGGCCCTCCCCGCCCAGCCCAAAATCGACCTGTTCGCGGCGGCGCGCCGACGCTTCGGCGCGATAGTCGGCTTGACACTGCTGGGATCGGCGTTGTCGGTGACCGAGCTGGTCGGGATCGTGCACCTGACACGGGCCCTGTGGCCAGGCGTGACAGGCGGGCAGGTGGACGCGACAAGAGCCTGGTGGGCGGTCGCGGTGGCGGCCGCGGCGCTGGTGGGCGCGTTCGCCGCATCGGGCGCCGCCACGCTGGCCGGGCACCTGGCGGACGCCGACCTGCAACTGGACGTGCGGCGACGGATCGTGGCGCACCTGCGCCGACTGCCCCTCGGATGGTTCGACCAGCGTTCCAGCGGCGCGGTCAAGAAGGCCGCCCTCAACGATGTCGCCGCCCTCCACCAACTCGTGGCCCACGCGATACACGACATGGTCAGGGGCATCGCGGTGCCGGTGCTATCCCTCGGCTATCTGCTCGCAGTGGAATGGCGGATGGGGTTGGCGGCCGCCGTGCCCCTCATCCTCGCGCTGCTGCTATACAGCCTCATGATGGGCTCCAGCACCAAGAACCTGGCGGCCTACAACGCATCCATGGCCCGCCTGAGCTCGGCCACGATCGAATACGTGCACGGGATCGCCGTGGTCAAGAGCTTCGGCCAAGCTGGGGCCTCCCATCGCCGCTACGACGACGAGACCAGAGTGTTCGAGCGACTCTGGACCGACTGGGCGCGGCAGACCCAAACGATCGAGACGCTGGTGATGGTTATCAGCTCGCCGGTGGTTGTTCTGGCCTATCTGATGGGGATCGCCTTCTGGCTGACCTCGGCGGGGACGATCGAGCCGATCGACGCGGCGCCCGCGATCCTGCTCGGGCTTGGGTTGACCGCCCCGATCATCGCCTTGGGCTCATCCGGGCAGTTCGTCCGGGAGGCGACCAAAGCGGCCGGCTCGCTCAAGGAGTTCCTGGCCACCCCGCCCATCGCCCAGCCCGCCCAGCCTGAGGCGCCCGTCGGCGCCGGCGTCGCGGTGGAGGGGGTTTCCTTCACGTACGATGCCGACCACCTGGCTTTGGACCAGGTGACCGCCTCCAGCCCGGCCGGCACGCTGACCGCCCTGGTCGGGGCCTCAGGCTCGGGCAAGTCCACGTTGGCCCGGTTGATCCCCCGCTTCTACGACGCGACATCAGGGACCGTCCGCCTGGGCGATGTGGACGTCCGCCGCCTAGCCGAGGCGGATGTCCACGGCCAGGTCGGCTTCGTCTTCCAGGACACATACCTGCTGCGAGCCTCGGTGCGCGACAACATCCGCCTGACGCGTCCGGGCGCGAGCGCCGCAGATGTGGAGCGCGCCGCCCGCGCAGCGCAAATCCACGACCGGATCGCCCGCCTGCCACGCGGCTACGACTCGATGGTCGGCGACGACGCACACTTCTCCGGCGGTGAGGCGCAGCGGGTGATGATCGCCCGGGCGTTGATCTCCGACGCGCCAGTGCTGGTGTTGGACGAGGCGACGGCGTTCGCCGACCCAGACAGCGAGGCGGCCATCCAAGACGCCCTGTCGAACCTGGCGGCCGGGCGCACGGTGGTGGTGATAGCCCACCGGCTGTACACAGTCACCGGCGCGGACGCGATCTGGGTGCTGGACGGCGGGAAACTGGTGGAGCGGGGACGGCATGGTGAACTGCTCGCCGCCGGCGGGCGTTACCGCAAGCTGTGGGAGGAGACGCCATGATCAAGCAGATGATCTCGCTGGTCGGCCCCGAGCTGGCGCCGAAGGTGAAAGCCCAGCTGGTGATGTCCGCCGTGGTCGCCGCGTTCCAAGGCGCGGCCTTCTTGGTGCTGGCGCCGGTGCTGCGCGCGTTCTTCGATGGCGACACCGCGTCCAGGAACCGCTGGTTCTGGGTGCTGGCCGCCCTGGCGTTGGCCTACGCGGTCACGCGCTGGGCGGTCGATTGGATCAGCTTGTCGGTCTCAGGCGCTGTGGTCGGGGCGCTGATGCGGCGTTATGGGGACCGGCTGGCCGAACTGCCCATCGGCTACTTCGCCCAGGAACGTTCCGGCGAGGCTTCCGACTTGGTCACCAAGGGGATCGTGTTCGCGGCGGCCGCGCCAATGATCCTGTTCGAGCCGATCATCACCGCCTTGGTCGCGCCGGCTGTTGTGGTGGTAGGCGCTTTCTTCCTCGACTGGCGTGTCGGCGCCGTCATGGCCGCCTTCGTCCCGCTGATCTATCTGGCCTACCGGCTGGTGCGGCGGCGGGTCGCCCGGGCGGACGAACGCGATGTGGCCGCCGCCGCCGAGGCCGCCGCCCGTGTCATCGAATACGCCCGCGTCCAACCGGCCTTGCGCGCGGCCGGCGACAACACCATCACCGCCCGGGCCCTGGACGCCGCCCTGGTGGAGCAGCACGCCGCCACCCGCGGCGCGCACTTGGCCGGCGCCGTCGGTGTCGGCGTCTTCACGGGCGTGGTCGATGCCGCGGTGGTCGCGGTCACGGCGGTGGTGGCCGCCCTCTGTTTAGCCGGCGACCTGCCGCTGGCGGCTGGCTTGGCGCTCGTGATCCTGGCGGTGCGCTTCGCCGAGCCGATCGTCCACTCCGGCGCCCTGAGCGGCGGCATCTCGCTGGCGGCGGGCACCCTGAGCCGCCTGACCGATCTCATGGCTGAGCCGACGCTGCCGGAACCGCGTCAAACGACCGGACCTCAGGGCCACTCGGTCGCCTTCGAGGACGTCACCTTCGCCTACCCCGGCGGCCCGATGGTGCTGGACCGTGTCTCCTTTGAAGTGCCCCAAGGGTCGCTGACGGCGATCGTGGGGCCATCTGGGTCCGGCAAGACCACCATCATCCGGCTGCTGGCACGCTTCTACGACCCGGATGCTGGGAGGGTCACGATCGGTGGCGTCCCGTTGCCGGAACTTGGTTCCGCCCAGGTGGCCGATGCCGTCGCCCCCGTCTTCCAGGACGTCTACCTGTTCGACGGGACCATCTTGGAGAACATCGCCCTGGGGCGGGTCGGGGCCAGCCGCGCCGAGGTCGAGGCGGCAGGCCGCGCGGCCCGCGTGGACGAGATCGTGGGGCGGCTCCCCGGCGGCTGGGACGCGCGCGTCGGCGAAGGCGGGACCAACCTGTCCGGGGGTGAACGCCAGCGTGTGTCTATCGCCCGGGCGCTGCTCAAACAGGCGCCGATCGTGCTGCTCGACGAGGCCACAGCCGCGCTTGACACCGAGGCGGAGCAGGCCATCACGAAGGCTCTGGGCGAGTTGCGGTCCGTCAGCACCATGGTGGTCGTGGCCCACCGCATGACAACGATCGCGGGCGCGGACCAGATCATCATGTTGGACTCCAACGGCCGAGTCGCGGAGCGCGGCACACATGCGGAGCTGCTCGCCGCGGATGGCGGCTACGCCCGCTATTGGAACGAGCGTTCCCGCGCGGCTGGCTGGCGGCTCGCCGCCGGGTGACCCCGCGGCCCACGGGTCACAGCTCGGCGG
>JAITLE010000148.1 GCA_031278075.1 Bifidobacteriaceae bacterium
GCAGATCAGATCCGCTAGCGGCATCCCCGTGCCCGATGCCGTCGTCACGTTGCGTGGGCTCGACACCACAAAGGTCCAGATCGTCGAGAGCGGGGGAGTGTCCGGGCGGACCGGCGCCCCCGGTTCGGCCGACTACGGCGCCCACACGTGGAACCTGTATTCCGCCAGCGCGGGGACCTTCACCGCCACCCTCCAAGTCGAGACGGCGCCGGGCCAGTGGGAGGACGTCAGCCCGGTCCCCGTCACGCTGCGTTTCAACGCGGGCGCCGCGTCGGCCGCGGACTCATGGCTGATCCAGCCCGAGACGGGCGCCCAGGCGGACGGGGTCGCCGAGGTGGAAGTCAAAGCTCGGGTCCGGGACACCTCCGGGAACAATGCCGTCAGCGGCCAGGTCGACTTCACAGTCCCGGCCGGCGTCACCGGGTGGGTCGGCGGCAAGGCCACGGTCGGCGGCGCGGGCGTGACCCTCGCCGCGCCGGTCTCGGCCGGTTACGCCACTGTGGTCTACACCTCGAGGCGTGCCGGGACCCACCTGGTCAGCGCCAAGGTCGCAGGCGGCGACATCTCCACCGTCAAGGACGCCCTGGAGGCCACCACCCTGGCGACCAGCGGCCTGGTCAAGCTCAACTTCACGGCGGGACAGGCGGCCGCGGACGAATCCGAGTTGACGGTGCCCACCGCGGCCGGCGGGGCGGCCAAGGTCGCGGACGGCATCGAACGGCATCGGGCCGAGGTTCAGGCGCGCGACGCCTTCGGCAACCCGGCGCCCGGAGCGATCGTGATGTTCCGTCACGGCCCCGACGACGCGCACCTGACCGAGGCGACGGTCACCGCCGACGCCTCAGGGCTGGCCAGCGTCGAATTCGCCTCCTCGACCGTGGCCGTCTACCAAGTGCGCGCTTACGTGGGCGGCGACCAGGTGGACGGCTCGCCGGCCGAGGCGCCGTTCGTCGCCGGACCGTTCGACCTGGCGAAGACTCTCGCCTCGTTCGAGGTGCAGACTTCCACCGCGCTGGCGACCGGAACCCACCCCCTGGGAGCGCGCCTCAAAGCCCAGGACGCGACCGGCAACCCGATCGCGGGGGCCGCGCTCGGCTTCAAGCTGACCGGCGGCGGCGACGGCCCGGTCTTCGAGCCCGTCGCCAGCGGCGCCAAAGAGTTCTCGGGCCGATCCGGCGCCGACGGATTCCTCACGGCCATGATCGTCTCCGAATTCGACGGCGCTTTCCCTGTGGTCGGCGTCGTCGGCGCCAGCGAGACCGCCCCGCAGCTGGTCCGGTTCGCCAGCGACGCCGCGGCGCCGGCCAAGTCCTGGTTCACGTTCGCCCGGAACCCTGGGAACACCTCGGACCCGGCCGCCGCGAACGGATCCGATTCTTACCGCGTCACAGTCAACCTGCGCGGCAGCCAGGGCGGCCCCCTCAACGGCGTCCAAGCGGTGGCCAAGATGACCGATCCCGTCACCGGCGCCACCGAAGAACACACGGTCACATCGGGTCGCGTCGGCGCCGCCTCCGGCGTCGCCCACTTCGATCTCACATCGACCAAGGCTGGCAGCTTCGACGTCACGGTCGAACTAGGCGGCGACCAACTCGCGCTCGGTTCGGCCGCTGCTGGCGCCAAGGTGGCGCGGGCGGTCTTCAACGCGGGGCCGCCGGCCGCCGCGGCCTCGCGGCTGATCGGCCCCGAGACCGGGCCCGCCCAAGCCGATGGCCTAGAACAGCAGGTCATCCGAGCCGCCGTGACGGACGCCCACGCGAATCCGACGCCGGGCGCCGCGGTGATCTTCGCGATACCCGAACACGTCACGGCGCTCGGCCCCGCCCCGCCGGGAGCGCCAGCCGCGGCCGGCCCGACAATCGCTGGCCCGGCCGAGGTCACGGTGACAGCGGACGCCACCGGTCAAGCCAGGCTGGTCCTGGTCTCCCGCGTGCGGGGCGCGTACCCGATCACCGCCAGCCTCGCCGGGACCGCGATCACCGACGGCAGCCCGGCTGAGGCGGTGTTCGCCAACGCCGGTCTCGCGGCGGGACGTTCGGTGTTCTCGATCCCGACGGCATCGTCCGCCAAGGTGGTGCGAATCGAATTCCACCGGCCGACCGTCGAATTGTTCGACTCGTCTGGCAATCCTTACACCGACGCCTCCGTGCCGGTGACTTTCCGGTGGCGGCGTCAAGGCGCGTCCGCCTGGGCGGGTTCCCAGACGGTGAATTCCCAAGCTGGGGTGGCGGTTTGGACGGATTGGACGGTGGCCAAGGCCGGGACTTATGAGGTCGAGGCGGCGATCGCCTCCGGTGTCATCGGCTCGCCGCTCACCGCCAGATTTGTCGCCGGCCCGGCGCTCCCCGCCGCCTCGACTTTCAGTTCTTCCGCTGGGGCCTTGGTCTTGAATGACGGCAAAGCCGCTCATTTCGCCGAGGTCGCCGTCACCGACGCGGTGGTGGGCGGGAACGCTGTCGCCGGGGCGCCCGTGACTTTCACGGTCGACGGCTCGGCCTCGTTCGTCGGCGGCAGCGGGCAAACCTTGACGGTCGACTCGTCGGCTTTGGGTTTGGCGCGCGTCCAAATAGTCGACGCCAAACCCGGCGGAGAGACCGTGAAAGTGACCGCCGCGGTGGACGGTGTGGAAGTCGGCTCAGCCGAGTTGGAATTCGGCACGGGAGCCGGCGACGCCGACCGGTCGAGTTGGTCCGTCAGACCGGCGACGGCGCTGTCCGCCGCGCATCCCGCCGTGCTCGCGGACGGGCTCGACTCGTGGCAGGGCGTGGTGACCTTGCGCGACGCGGCCGGTCGGCCGGTCAGCGGCAGCGACGTCGTGTTCGACCTGCCCACCGCGGTCGCGATCACCCAGGGCGGCCCTTACCGGACCGACGCGTCGGGTCAGGTGACAGTCACTTTCACGAGCAGGCGGGCAGGCGCTTACGCGGTGCGGGCGGTGGTCGGCGCCCAGCCTGTCGCGCCCGGGCCGGCCACGGTGACGTTCGCGGCAGGACCGATCGCGGCCGACGTCTCCAGCTTGGAGGCGCCCGGCGTGACCGCGGTCGCGGACGGCCAGTCCCAGTTGACGGTCCGCGCCCACATACTGGACGCCGAAGGCAACCCGGTTCCAGGCGCCACGGTCCGTTTCACCCTGCCGCCGGAGTTGACCGCGGCTGGGCAGCCCACACCAGGCGGGACGGTCGACGTGCCGGTTGATCCGGCCACCGGCCTGGCGGAGCTCGCGGTCAGCACCCGAACGGCCGGGGCGTACGCCGTCACCGCGGCGAGCCGGCTCGGGGACGCCGCGGCTTGGACGCCAGTGGAAAAGGGCGGGCCGGCTGAGGTCCGTTTCACCGCCGGGCCCGTCGCCGCCACCCGGTCCCAGATCACCCGCAGCCCGTCCGGCCCTCTCCAAGTCGGCGCCCCGGGCGCGGTCTACGAGGTGCGGGTGCTGCTGCGGGACAAGCTCGGCAACGCTGTCGAGAAGGAGAACGTGCCGATCCAATTCCGTTTCTTCCTGGGCGGCGACCCGTCGGACCCGGAACGCTATTGTGGCCAGGCGCCCGACGCGAACACGCAATTCGCGTCCGCGCTGACTGATTCCGCCGGGGTCGCGACCGTCCCATTCGCCTCGAATCTGGCGGGGGAATGGCACGGCTGCGGCTATTACGCCGGGGACGAGATCATCCGCGGCAGCCCGGTCGATCTGACTTTTGATCCCGGGGCGCCGGATCTGGCGCGATCCGATCTGACGGTCTCCCAGAACCTGGTGTTGGCGGACGGCGCCGCCTCTCACTATGGCGAGGTGACTCTGCGCGACGCCTCCGGCAACCCGCTCGGCGGGAAAGCCGTGACCATCGCGATCGGGCAAGGTTCGCCCAGCGTGCCGGGGCCTAACGTGAAAGGCGAGGCGACGGCATCGGCCACTGTCACCACTTGCGATCCCGCGCATAAGGGCGGCGCGCCTAGCTGGTGCGTGATGGGCGGCGTCTTCCGGGCTGGCCTGGCGCACGTCGAGTTCACGTCCGAGGAGCCCGGGACGTTCGACATCTCGGCGAGCGTCGGGGGGCAGGCGGCGGGCGGTTCGCCGCAGGCGGTCTCCTTCACCGCGGGCCCGGCGGCCGCGACCCGGTCCAGCTGGGAGATCGACCCGAACACCGCTGATCCCGTGCACGGCGGGGCGGTGACGCTGCCGGCGAGCGGCCGGCCGGGTGACGCGTACCGCTTGACGGTGACCGCGCGCTCGGCCGCTGGGCTGCTCGCGCCGGGGGTCCGTGTCCGGCTTGCGGGCCTGGATCCGGCTGTGACGGTGGCCGGCGGCGTCGAGGGTGTGACGGGCGCGCCGGGCGGCGCTTACGGGCAGCATGTGTGGCGGCTCAGTTCGGCGGTTGCCGGCGAGTTCACCGGACGTGTCCAGGTCTTCGAAGGGGGCTCTTGGGTGGACGTGGGTGGGCCGTTCACGGTTCGGTTCGGCGCGGGTGGCGCGGGCGACGCGCCGACCTCGTCGTTCACCCTGGTCAAGAGCGACCCCAGGGAGGTGGTGGTCCCCGCTGACGGCGCCGCCTCATACGACTTGACGGTGGACGTCATGAACGGGTCGGCGCAGGGCGTGGCGGGCGCATGCGTCACGCCTCAGCTGCCGGCCGGTGTGGTGGTCCGGTCCGGGGCGACCGGCCATTGCCCGCGTGGCTCTTACCAGACAGACGGGTCGGGCCGGGTCGCCTTGCGGATCGCCTCGACCGTGGCCGGCTGGGCGGGGATCGGCGTGCGACTCGGCGGGGTGGCCATCCCGACCCGGCCGGGGGGCGCGGACCATGCGCGCCTCGCGCTGTTCGTGGGCGGCCCGCCGTCCGCGGCGCGGTCGGAGCTGACCAGCCCGGCGGCGCCCGCGCAAGCCGGCGACCCGGCCGGCCAGAAGGTCACCGTCACCCTGCGTGACGCTCACGGGAACCTCGCGTCCTGTTGGGACGGCGCCAGGCAGACCGGCTGTCGGGTCGCCTTGGCGGTGCCGGCCGGGACTTCGGCCGGCGTCCCGGGGGTGGGGCAGACGCCCGGTCCCGCTGTCATCACCGCGACGACCCAGCCGGTCGACCTCGGTCCGATGCCGACCGCTCCCGTCGCCGGGTCGTTGGTCCGGCCGCGCGCTGGTGGCGCCGTGGAGGCGCGCTACCTGGGGGCGGAGGGGCGTTATGAGGTCACTGGCCGCGTCGGCGGTCGGGACCTGCTGGTGGCCGATGGCGTGGTCTCCGCATCGGGGCCGGCTAAGGCGCGGATCGTGTTCACCGCCCCGGCCGGGCCGGGTCCTGAGCCCACCGGCCCGACGCCTTCGGGCGGGCCGACGGGCGGTGGCTCGGGTGGTCCGACGGGCGGTGGATCGGGTGGTCAGCCTGGTGGAGGATCGGGTGGTCAGCCTGGTGGAGGCCCCGGCGGGGGCTCAGGCGGTCTGCCGGGTGGTGAGCCGGGTGGTGGACCAGGCGGGGAATCAGGTGGCCTGCCGGGCGGAGCGCCGGCTGTGGGGCCGCACCCATCCGGGGTGTCGCCCTGGCCCGGAGCTGACCTGCCTCGCACCGGCGCCGCCGGACGGCTGGGCGTGGGGGCGCTCGGCCTTGGCGCGGCGCTGGCCGGCGCGGCCGCGCTGTTCGCTCGGCGGCGCCGCAGGCGCCGCTCCGGCCCCCGCCACGCGTGACGGCGTGTCCCAGGGGTGAGCGCCGCCGGAGGCGGGCGTGACGATTCCTACACTTCTCCCGCCAGAGACGAGAAGTGTAGAGTTCCGCGTCCCACGCCACGGCGCCCGTCTTGACCCGAAACCCAGTCGCGAAGTGTTTGCCCTGGTCAGAGCCCTGCGGTAGTTCCGGTTCAGTGAACCCCCATCCGGGCGGGCGTCACCATTCCTACACTTCTCCCGCCAGAGACGAGAAGTGTAGAGTTCCGCGTCCCACGCCCCGGCCCGCGGGTTGACCGTGAAACCCCTCGGGACGTGTTTCCGCAGGTCAGAGGCTTACGCTGGTTCCAGCCCGGTTGACGCCGATCCGGG
>JAITLE010000203.1 GCA_031278075.1 Bifidobacteriaceae bacterium
CAGCCCAAGGGGCAGACGCAGCCCCGGCGACAGCGCCAGACGCCACACCACCCGACGCGGCCGGCACAACACCAGGCGCCACCCCACCCGACGCGGCCGGCCCAACCCCAGGCGCCACCCCACCCCAAGGGGCAGACGCAGCCCCGGCGACGGCGCCAGACGCCACCCCGCCAGACGCTACCCCGCCGGACGCCGCACCGGGCACGATCCCACCCCACGCGGGCGAGACCGCACCGGGTGCGAACCCGGGCGCGGCCGCGGACGGATCGCCGGCGGTCGGGCCGGCGCCGGGGACGATCATGTCCGCAGCCCCCGGCACGCCACCGGGCGCGACATCGGGCAGGATCACACCCACCGGCGCGGGCGCCGCGGGCGCCCCGGCCGGCGACGCCGGGGACCCTGACACAGCAAGCCCGCCGCCATCGCCACCCTGCGTGTGCGCGAGCACCGGGGGCGCCACCGGGTCCGCCGGGGCCGGCAATGGGTGCGGGGATCTGGCCGGCATCGACGATCCGTCACGCGGGACCATCACCGGCTCGAACGGGTCGGCGCCGCCCTGGCTCAGATCGACCTCGTTGCGGGAGCTGGGGCCCGCGCTGGCGGGCACATGCGCGAGTTCGAGCTGCCCGAACAATGACGGCGCCGGATTCGACGCGGCGTAGCTCTCAAATGCGGCCAGGGACGCGAAAGCCGAACTCATTCCAGCGCCACCCGCCGCCTCTCCACTCCGGCCGGCCCCAGCCGCAGACTCGACGACAACGCCGCTGCCCGCCCGGTTCGCTTGCCGCGCCGCGGCGAAGAAGCTCGGCACGCCGGGAATCTTGGTGGTGAACGGGTTGGCCGGCCGCGGTGCGGGCAACGGCGCCGGCAGGCTGTCCTCGTCCGGCAAACCACTCTCGTCCGGCAAACGGCCATCGTCCGGCGAGCCGCTGACCGGCCGCGAACGGTCCCAGCGCCTTTGCTCATCGTTCGAGCCCGCGGAAGGCGGTGGCGTGACCCCAGGCGCGAACCTCTCAGGTCCGCCCCACAGGGGCTGAGCCACCGGGCTGAGCGCGCCCGACCACCGCGATCCGCCGTCCGTCGCCGAATCCACTCCTCCAACACCGGCGGCCCGTCCCGGATCGTCAGCCGACACTGGCATGTATTGACCCGTCGCGGCGGCGCGCCCGAACGCGCCCGCGGTCGGCGACAAAGGTTCTGACCGGGGAGCGCCGTCCACCTGGTCGCGCTCGGACCCGGGCTGGTAGGGACCGCTCGGCTGTTCCCCCGGGCTGGCCGCTTCCGCGAGCGGCACAGCGGCGCCGAAAGGCGCAGGCGCCGCCGGCGCCGGCGTGACGCGCCGGCGGGAATCCGCCCCGGCCGCTTCGGCGGCCCCAGACTCGGTGACCCCAGACCCGGACACGCCAGACCCGGACACGCCAGACCTGCCACCCGCGGCGGCGCGGCCCTGAGTCCCGGCGGCGCCATCCGCCACCCGCCGGCCAGAACGCGGCGCGTCACCTTCCGCGCCGTCCCCCACATGGGCGTCCCCGCCGCGCGGACGCGTCGGCCGGTCCCAATCAGGCGCCAGCCAACGGATGCAGCCCTTGTCCGGCGCCGCCTCGGCCAGCGCCGCGACAGGACCGCCGCCCAGACCCGGCAAGAACGCGTTCGGGGCCATCAAAGACCACGGCACCAGCACAAACGCACGCTCGTGGGCGCGTGGATGGGGGATGGTCAGCTCGTCTTCTTCCACCAGCAGTGTGTCGTAGGCGATCAGGTCGAGGTCCAAGGTGCGCGGCGCCCAACGCCCCGTGCGCTCGCGCCCATGCTTCTCCTCGATGCCCTGCAGCGTGTGCAACAGTGTGCGCGGCGACAGAGTTGTCCTGATGTGGGCCACCGCGTTGAAGAAGTCCGGCTGGTCCGGCCGCCCGACGGGCGCGGTCCGCGACAAGGGCGAGACCTGAACCACCTCTATACCGGGCTCCTCCCGCATGTCCTCGAGCGCCGCGCGCAGCGTGTTGAGGGCCTCGCCCAGGTTCGCGCCAAGGCTGATGATCGCGTCGACCGGCTCGTCCGGCGCCCAATCCGCTGTCTGGTCCGCGGCGGCCTGAGCCTGGCGGCGGCGGCGAGCGGCGGCGCGGGTGCCCTCGCGGGCCGTGTAGTCGGCATCGTGCAACTCCAAAGCGCGGGATTTCGGGGCGACCGACGGGGCGGCAGCAGGCGCGGCAGCAGGCGCGACCGGCGCCGCGTCCAGGTCGCCCTCGAGTTCGGCCCGGCGCTGCGCCTCTCTGACGGCCTCGAACATGGCGGAGTCCGGCTCGACGAACGTGGTCGCCGACTCCCGCGCGAGCCGCCGCACCCGCACCGCGACGTCCTTGAATTCGACGCCCAACGGAGCTTCCGGTTTGTGGACCGCGACCTCCACCGACCGGGCCCGCCCCAGCGCGAGCACCGCGTCCGCGATCCGCGCCGCGAGCGTCTCCAACAGCGCGACGGGCTCACCCTCGACGAGTTCCACGATGGTCCGGGCGACCTGACGGTAATCGACTGTGTGATTCAACGAGTCGGTTTCGGCGGCCTCCCGCGTGTCGAGATGCAAAGCCAGGTCGACCACAAAAGGCTGGCTGTTCTCGCGTTCCGTGGGCAAGTGGCCGTGGCGGCCGCGCGCGGTTATGCCGACTAGCTCTATGACGTCCAGCGAACCGCCGATCGATCCAAGCTCCCAGTCCATCAGGCAATCATCCCCCGCATCACACCTTGATTGGAAGTATTTGAACGGAGGGGCGCGAAAGGACCATCGCCCGGGGCCAGCCGCGCGTCGCGGATCGCTTGGGCGACACGCACCGCGGCAACGTTGGCCGCGACGGCGTGAACCCGCACACACCAGGCTCCCATGAGGGACGATGCCGTCGTCACGGCCGCCGTCGCCGCGTCCCGTCCGCTCTGGCCGGCTTCCGTCAGGCCTGGCGCGTCCGCCAGCGCGTTTTGCAGGAATCGCTTGCGCGAAGCCCCGACCAGCAGCGGAAATCCGATCGCAGCGAGTTGGTCCAGGCCCGCCAACAATGGCCAGTTGTTGTAACCGCTCTTCGAGAAGCCAAACCCTGGGTCCAATACGATCGCGGCGGGTTTTACCCCAGCTTTGACCGCAGCGCTCGCGGACTCCTCGAGTTCTTGGGCGACTTCCGCGACGACGTCGGCGTAGCGGTCGGCCTGGTCCATCCGGTCGGGGGGCGCGCGCCAATGCGTCAGCACCGCGACCACTCCTGTCTTAGCCATGACGCCGGCCATCGCCGGGTCCGCCTGGGCGCCTGAGACGTCGTTGATGATGACCGCGCCCGCCTCGACCGCGGCCGCGGCGACGCTGGCCCGCATGGTGTCGACCGAGACCGGGACGCCTTGCGCGGCCAGGGCCTCGATCACCGGGATGACCCGGCGGAGTTCCTCGTCGGCGGGTGTGCGGGCCGCGCCCGGGCGGGTCGATTCGCCGCCCACGTCGATCAGGTCGGCGCCTTCTTCGAGCATCCGGGCGCAATGCGCCAGGGCCTCAGCTGGTGTGGCGTGAGCCCCGCCATCCGAGAAAGAGTCCGGTGTGACGTTGCAGATCCCCATCACCGCGGTGCGCCGCAGCTGGGCGAGGGCCGGGGGGAGGGGGCTGGGGTGGAGCACAGTCATCCCATCAGGGCCATGGCCTCGGCGCGGGTCGCCGCGCTGCGCAGCGCGCCGCGCACCGCCGAGGTGACCGTCTTCGACCCGGCCGCCTTGATGCCACGCATCGACATGCACATGTGCTCCGCTTCGATCACGACGATCGCGCCACGCGCCCCGAGGCAGGCCATCAGCGAGTCGGCGATGTCGCTGGTCAAACGTTCTTGAACCTGGGGCCGGCGGGCGTAGCCCGCCACCAGCCGGGCCAACTTCGACAGGCCCGTGATCCGGCCCTCGGCGGATGGGATATAACCCAGGTGCGCCATGCCGTGGAACGGCAACAGGTGGTGCTCGCAGATCGAATAGAACGCGATGTCTTTGACGAGAACCAACTCCTGGTGGCCCAGCTCGAACTGCGCCTCGAGCGGCGCCCGGGGGTCGGCGCGCAAGCCGGCGAAGATCTCGGCCGCCGCGCGCGCCACCCGGTCCGGGGTCTCGGCGAGGCCGGGCCGATCGGGATCCTCCCCGATCCCGAGCAGGAACTCACGCACCGCGGCGGCGACGCGGGCGGCGTCGAAGGTGTCGGGCGGCTGGCTCACGCGGGCGTCCCGGGCGCGGCCGAAGCATCCGCGGCGGCGGAAGCGTCCCCGGCGGCCGAAGCGTCCCCGGCGGCCGAAGCGTCCCCGGCGGCGGAAGCGTCCCCGGCGGCGGGCGGCACGGCATCGGGCGGCACGGCAGCGGGCGGCGAAACGACCGCCACAGGCCCCCGGTGCGAGACCGGGCGCTCCGTCGAGCTGAGCCAAACCGGGCGCGCGGCACGTTTGACGATCGCCTCGAAGATCTTGGCCAACTCCGCCTCACCGAGCGTCTCCCGCTCAAGCAGCTCCAGCACCAAACGGTCCAACACCTCGCGGTTCTCCCCGAGGATCTCCCACGCCTCAGTGTGCGCGGCCTCGATCAACGCCCTGACCTCGGCGTCGATCTGAGCGGCGACCGCTTCGGAGTAGTCACGCTGGCGGCCGTAATCCTTCCCGAGGAAGACCTCGCCCTCCGCTTGGCCGTAGCGCACCGACCCGAGATCGGCGCTCATGCCGTACTCCATGACCATCTTGCGGGCCGTGGCCGTGGCCTTCTCGATGTCGTTCGAGGCGCCCGTCGTCGGATCATGCAGCACCAGCTCCTCCGCGACCCGGCCCCCCATCGCATAAGCGAGCTGGTCCAACAGCTCGTTGCGGGTCAGGGAATGCTTGTCGCGGGTCGGCATGACCATCGTGTAACCCAACGCGCGGCCACGCGGCAGGATCGTCACCTTGGTGACCGGATCGGTGTCGCGCAGCGCCGCGGCGACCACCGCGTGGCCGCCTTCGTGGTAGGCGGTGTTCCGTTTCTCCGCCTCGGTCATGATCATCGACGAGCGTTGCGGCCCCGCCACCACACGGTCGATCGCCTCATCCAACGCCAGGGCGGTGATGGTGTCGCGGTTCTCGCGGGCGGTCAACAAGGCGGACTCGTTCAAGACGTTCGCGAGGTCAGCGCCGGTGAAACCGGGTGTGCGCTTGGCCACCAGGGCGAGATCCACATCCGGCGCGATGGGTTTGCCCTCCGCGTGGACCTTCAATATGGCCAACCGGCCCGCCTGGTCGGGGGCGGCCACGGCGATCTGACGGTCGAACCGGCCCGGGCGCATCAGAGCGGGGTCCAAGATGTCCGGGCGGTTGGTCGCCGCGATCAAGATCACGTTGGTGCGCGCGTCGAAGCCGTCCATCTCGACGAGGAGCTGGTTCAGGGTCTGTTCGCGTTCGTCGTGGCCGCCGCCCAGGCCGGCGCCGCGGTGCCGGCCGACAGCGTCGATCTCGTCCACGAACACGATCGCTGGGGCGTTCGCTTTCGCCTGTTCAAACAGGTCGCGCACCCTGGAGGCGCCCACGCCCACGAACATCTCCACGAAATCCGAACCGGAGATCGAGTAGAACGGCACGCCCGCCTCCCCCGCGACGGCCCTGGCCAACAGGGTCTTGCCGGTGCCGGGCGGGCCATAGAGCAGCACCCCGCGCGGGATCTTCGCCCCGACGGCGTGGAACTTGGCCGGCTCCGCCAAGAACTCCTTGATCTCCTCCAGTTCCTCGACGGCCTCGTCGACCCCTGCGACGTCGGCGAAAGTCACCTTTGGGCTTTCCTTCGAGACCAGCTTCGCCCGCGATTTGCCGAAGCTCAGGGGGCCGCCCCGCCCACCCCCTTGCATCTGCACCATGACGAACCAGAAAAGACCCACGATCAGCGCCAACGGGAGCAGAGTGAGGAGCATCGAGGTCCACCACGACTGCTGCGGCACTTCTGAGTTGAAACCTTTAGCGGGGGCGGCGTCAGCGATCGCCTTGACCACATCGGGGCCCTGCGGCGTCACATAGTAGAAGCGGACCAGCGTCCCCTTGTCCTTGTATTGCTTGGTCAGCGTGAGGTCTACCCGCTGTTCGCCTTCCACCACCTTGGCGGCTAGGACCTGCTGGTCCTTCAGCAGCTGCAGGCCCGTCGACGTGTCGATCTTGGACGGACCGCTCTTGAACAACGAGCCCGCCACCAGCCAGGCCGCCACCAGGAGCAACAGGATCCAGAGCAGCGGGATGCGGAAGAAGGGACGTCTCTTGGGCGTTGGATTTGCCACGTGTCAGCTTTCTGTCTATTCGTACGCTCGCGACGCAAGCTTCGCCACAAACGGCAAGTTGCGGTACAGCTCGTCGAAGTCGAGGCCGTAGCCGACCACGAAATCGTTGGGGATGTCGAACCCGACGTACCGCACGTCCACGTCCACTTTCGCGGCGGCCGGCTTGCGCAGCATGGCGGCGATCTCCACGCTGGCGGCGCCCCGCGACCTGAGGTTGGCGAGCAGCCACGACAAGGTCAGACCCGAGTCCACGATATCTTCCACCACCAACACGTGCCGCCCGTGGATGTCGGCGTCCAAGTCCTTCAAGATCCGCACCACGCCGGAGGACTTGGTGCCCGAGCCGTAGGAGGAGACCGCCATCCAGTCCATCGTGACTTTGGTGTGGAGTTTGCGCGTCAGGTCCGCCATCACCATGACGGCGCCCTTCAGCACCCCCACCAGCAGCAGGTCCCGGTCAGCGTAGTCGGCGTCGATCTCGGCCGCCATCTCGCCCAGGCGCCGGTCCAGATCTTCCGCTTCTAGCAGCACTTCCTCCAGGTCTCGACCGACATCAGCTGCGTCCACGAGCTTCTCCTTGCCTTTCGGGGGCGATTGGGCCGGCACTTGCGCGGAACACCAGCTTGCCACACGTCCGCGTGGCCCAGATCCCACCCGGCAGGCAGGCCGCCCCTTGCCCGTGCCAGCGGGTGACCAGCGCTGTCAGCGCCGCGATGTGCGATTGGGCGAGCGCTCCCGGCGCCGCTCCAGCCTGGAGGGCCGCCAGCCGCAACGCCCGCCCGCTTATGGCGGGGTGCGCCCGCGCCAGGCATGCCACGTCGAGTTCCAGCGTCACGCAGCCGTCGCCCGATGCCGACCCGCCGGCCGCGCTCACGGCATCGGCCAACAACGCCACGGCCTGAGCGTCCAGGTGATCGCGGTCGGCGCTGAGCCGTTCGGCGGTCCGGGCCAGCGCCCCGGGCACGCCTGGGCCGAGGGTGTCGATCAGCGCGGGCATGACCCGCGCGCGCACCTCGGCGCGGAGGGAGGGATGGGGGCCGCCGGGCTCGTTGGTCGGGTCGCGCCACGGCTCCAGGCCCTGAGCCGCGACCGCGGCCTCGGTCTCCTGCCTGGTCACACCCAGGAAAGGCCGGACCAGCCGACCGCGGCGCGGCGGCATCCCGGCGAGCGCCGTGGCGCCGGCGCCACGCGCCAGCGCGAGGAGAACCGTCTCCGCTTGGTCGTCTAGGGTGTGGGCCAGGAGGACCACCACGGCCCCAGCCCGTCCGGCCGCTCGGTCTAACGCGGCGTGACGCGCGGCGCGGGCCGCGGCCTCGACGCCCGTGCCGCTGTGCAGGGGCACCTGGACGGTCTCCACGGTCACTGGCGCCAGGCCGAGCGCGGCGCATTGCGCGGCGGCCTGCCGCGCCACCCTGTCCGATCCCTCAAGCAAGCCGTGGTCCACCACCACGGCCCCGGCTCGCACCCCGGCCCGGGGAGCTTCGAAGGCGGTGGCCGCCGCCAGGGCCAGCGAGTCGACTCCGCCCGAGCAGGCCACAAGCGCCAAGGGCGCGCCGCCACCGGCGGCTAGGGCCCGCAGGTGCGGGCGGACCGCCAGCCGGGTCGCCGCCACCGCGGGGTTCAACGCCACTGCCGCCGGCCCGAGACTGCGGGATGGGTGAGCAGATGGCTAACCCAGGACACGTGCGACCCAGGCGGGCGGATCTTCCATCTCGGCCGCTGAGGGCAGAGCCTCAGGTCCCGTGAAGGCCCGGTTCAAACCCTCGTGCCCACTGGCCGCCAGGACAGCGCGGACAAACGACGCGCCTTGGACGTACTGAGCGGTCTTCGCCTCGAGACCCGCGAGCCGCCGGGCCGCCCGTTCCAACCGGCCCCGGGCCAGCCGCCGCGCGTCGAAGCGCGGCCTGAGCTGTTCGATTGACTTCACCACCCGGGGGCCGACGGCGTCCATGATCACGTCAGCGTGGCCCTCCAAGAACGACATGGCGCCGGTGATCTGCGCGAACACCGCGGCCTGGGACGGGGCGAGCAGCCCTGCGGCGACGGAGTCCGGCGGCGGCGTGTCGGTGAACAAGTCGGGCAGGCGGCGCGCGGCGTCAGCCAAGCGGCCGACGCGGCCTTCGTCGGGGTCCGCGTCGACGAGTTCCTTGAAACGGTCGCGCACCCAGCCGGCCAGCCACGGCGCGGCGGCGAACTGGACGACGTGGGCCAGTTCGTGAAGCGCGATCCAAAGGTGGAAGTCGCGCGGGTCGGAGTCGAGTTCACGCTCGAAGCGGAGGATGTTCGGGGCGACCAGCAGGACGCGCCCGGGCGCGCCCTCACCCCGCGCCTGGTAGAACGGGTCGTAGATGCCGAGCATCCGCTGGGCTAACACCCCGGCCACGCCGCCGAGCTGCGCGCCGACAGCCTGACCGCTGAACCACCCGATCTCGTCGTCTGCCCAGGCCTCGGCGGCCAAGCCCTGCGCCATCGCCACGAACCCGCGCGCGAACCCCCGGCGGTCGGTGACGAAGATCTCGCCTGCCGCCGCCCGCCTCGCGGCCGCGCACAGCCCCGTGATCTCAGCCACGTAGCCGACCGCACGCCGAGCCTGATTACGCAGGTCAGACACCAGATGGAGGCCCTCTTCGCGGGTGATCTCCGGGCCGGGCCGCGCGGCCGCCGCGCCCACTGACGCGGCAAGCGCGAAGTTGATTCCCTGAGCCACCCATCAACCTTATGGGATGCGGTCCGCCGCGGCGCACGCGGCGGCGGGCGCGCCAGCGGCTGTGACGCGTCAGTCGAGGGCGGCCAGTCCCTGCACGAACTCGTCCATGGCCTGGCGCGCCTCCTCAGACCCGATCGCCGGCTCCGGGTTCGCGATGACCGCGAACGCCAGCTCGCGGCCGGCGGTGGTCTGCACCACGCCCGCGAGCGACGTGACACCCGTCAGCGTGCCCGTCTTGGCCCGGACGTTGCCCGCCGCGGGCGCCTCGGTGAACCGCCGCGTCACAGTCCCCTGCAAGGCGCCGACCGGCAACGCGCCGGCGACGGCGCTCAACTCGTGCTCCCGCGATCCGCCCGCTAACGCCAAGGCGCTGGTCAGCGTGGCCGCGGAGACCCGCGAACCGTGGCTCAGGCCCGAGCAGTCGTCCAGCCGAAGATTCGCCGTCGGCACGCCCAAGTCCTCCAGCACTTGTCCAACGCCCTGCGCGCAACCCTCGAAGCTCCCCGGCAGGCCCCGCGCCACGGCCGTCACCCGGCCCAGCGCCTCCGCCAGAGTGTTGTCCGAGTGCCGCAGCATGTGCGCCACCAGTTGCCGCATCGGCGCCGAGTCGACCCGGGCCAGCTCGAGCGCGCCCGCCGGCGCGACCGCCCGCGTCACGCTTGTCGCGACGCTCACGCTCGGCAGCGTCAGCGACTCCTCCGCCGCCGCCTCGGCGAGCAGCGCGGCGAAATGCTCCGCCGCGGTCAGCGCCGGGTCGGGCACGAAGGTCGGCTCGTCGAAGGCTGCCCCCGCCCGGCCGTCCATGATCGCCAACGGCGTGGTGGGCGCGCCCCAGGTGGTCCCCGAATACCAGCCCCAGTCGGGGTAGGTCTGGGGCCCCGTGAACAGTGAATCGTCTAGCGCCACCGACACCTCACGCGCCCCCGAGCGTCGCAGCTCAGTCGCGGCCGCGCGCGCTAGATCCCCCATCCCCGCTCGTCCCAGCACCGCCCCCGGGTCGCCGGCGTCCGGTCCGAGGGTCGTGTCGCCGCCCGCCACCAGCGTGACAGTGGCGTGGCCGGCCTCGACGTCGCTGAGGACCGCTCGGGTCGCCAAGACCGTCTCGGACCCGAGTGTGGCGAGCGCGGCCGCCGCCGTCAGGATCTTCACGGTCGAGGCCGGCGTCAGGCCCCGGGTGGCGCCATTCGCGTAGAGTTCCTCGCCGGTCAGCCAGTCCCGCACCGAGATCCCCAGGCCTCCGACGACGTCCGCTCCCAGCGGTCCCGCCGCGCCGGTGGACGATGCCGACCGGGCCAGCCTCACCGTCTCTATCGTTTGGGCCGCGAGCGCCCGCAGCTCTGACTCGGTCGGCAGCGGGGCGGCCGGATCGAGGTGGGCCGCCACTGGGATGACTTGCCCGACGGCGGCCCCGGGCGCCGCGCCAGGCGGCCCGAGCGCCGCGTCAGGAAGCGCGGCGACGGATGCGGTCGGCATCGTCCAACAAGACAGCGCTGAGATGGCCGCCAAGGCTCTCAGCTTGGCGCGCGGCCAGCGTCGGTCTGGGGTCACGCAGCTCAGCCTAACCGGGCTGGCGCCTGGCGGGCGCGGGATGGGCCACAATGGGGGGCGACACCGGAAACACGACGCGAGGCGATAATCCTTATGTCTAAGCCAAGCTACAAGCCAGCGCTGCGCACCAAACACTCTGACGGGACGGGCGAACGTCCGCTCGAGTTCGATGTGACGATCGAGATCCCGAAGGGTTCCCGCAACAAGTACGAGATGGACCACCTGACCGGGCGGATCAGGTTGGACCGGATGCTGTTCACCGCCACGCGCTACCCGGACGACTACGGCTTCGTCGAGGGGACGTTGGGCGCCGACGGCGACCCGCTGGACGCGTTGGTGCTGCTCGACGAGCCGACCTTCCCTGGGTGCTTGATCCGGTGCCGGGCGCTTGGCATGTTCCGGATGACGGATGAGGCCGGCGGCGACGACAAGGTCTTGTGCGTGCCAGCTCACGACACGCGGGCGTCGTGGCGGCTTGACATCGACGACGTGTCAGAGTTCCACCGTCTGGAGGTTCAGCACTTCTTCGAGATCTACAAGGATTTAGAGCCCGGCAAGTCGGTGGAGGGGTCGCATTGGACCGACCGCGCGGGCGCTGAGGCGGAGATCCTCGCCTCCATCAAGCGCCTCGAAGAGGCGAAGGCGGCCGGCGGCCACTGACCCTGGGCCGCGCCTATTTCACGCGGCCGGCGTATTTCACGGTGCCGGACCAGCGGATCGGGATCTCGTGGATGTTGGTCCCGGTGCGCTGCGCCTCGATCATCATCCCGTCGCCGGAATACATCGCGACGTGGTGCAGGTCGGAGCCCCAGAAGATCAGGTCGCCGGGGCGCATCTCGTCGTAGGGGATCTTGGTCGCGGCATAGTACTGATCGGCCGCGACTCGTGGGATCCGCTTCCCGCCGCCATTCAACCAGGCTTGTGATGTCAGCCCCGAGCAGTCGAACGAGGAGGGGCCCGTGCCTCCCCATTGATATGGCTTGCCGATCTGTTGGCGGGCCCAGGCCACTGCGGCCAAGCCCGCGGCCTCGTCCGCGGACATCGAGGGCGCCGGGTCGGTGGAGTCCCCGGTCGAGGCGGGGTCGGTGGTGGTGGCGTCGGGGGCGCCGCCGCCTTGTTGCTGGGCCGCCTCATTGGCTGCCCGCTCGGCGGCATCGCGGGCGGCCTGCGCTCGGCTGGCGGCTTCCCGTTCCAGGCGGATGCGCTCGTTCTCGGCCTCTTGGCGGCGGCGCTCGGCGGCGGCCTCGGCTTCGACCGTGGTCTGCCGCTTCTCGGCGAGGACTTGCAGCAGCTCGACGTGGCGTTCCTCGGCGGCGGCCTCAGCTTGCTGGGCCTCGTCCGCGGCTTGTTGGGCCTCCCCCGCGGCGGCCTCGGCGGCCGCGGCTTTGGCTTCGCGTAGCTCGATCGCGCGGCCGGCCCGGATCTCGTCTTGCTCTGCGGCCTGCTGAGCCAGCGCGAACTTGGCGGCGGCCCTGTCGGCGGCGGACCCGACCACGAAGAGCAGCGCGCTCTGTTCGATCGCCTCTTCGAATCCGTCCGCGGTCAGCAGCGGTTCCAGGCCGGAGATGTCCGTGCCGCCGCGCGAGTTGATCAGCACCACCCGGGCCAGGGCGCCGCGGGCCTTGTCCAGGCCGTCTTTCGATTCGGCCGCCTGGGCGGCGGCGGCCTCGGCCGCGTCGGTCGCGGCGTCCAATTCCTCGACAGCTTTGTTATATGCCTCCGCGGCGGCGCCGGCCGCGGCGTCCGCCCCGGCGGTCTGAGCGGTCAGCGCCTCGAGCATCTCCTCGATCTCAGCGACGGACGCCGCCGCCAGCTCTTCCTGGCGGCGCGCCTCGGCGACCGCGGCGTCCGAAGACGGCTCCGGTGTCGGGTCTGCGACGGCGGGGCTGGCCAGCATGAGCGCGGTGAGCAGGCCGAGCGCGGCGTAAGCCGCGCGGCCTAGCCGGCATCGCGGGTGGCGCATATCGGTCCTAACCGCGGCCACGGGAACGCCCGGGGACGCTTCGTCGGGTGATGGCAGTTCTCCCAACCCTACCCCATTAGCCCCACCTGTCACACTGGCAACACGCGTCACCGGCCCGGGGCGTGGCGGCACGGCATCGTGCGGCGTCAGAACGGAGCGAGCTCCACACCCAACTGCTCCGCCAAGCGTTCCACGTGACCCGGCGCCTTGACACCGTACTCGGCCAAAGTGATGCGGCCGTCGCCGTCGATCACGAACGTCGAGCGGATCACGCCGACCATCCTGCGGCCGAACGTCGTCTTCTCGCCCCACGCGTCCCACTGCTCGAGAACCTTGTGGTCCGGATCCGCCACAAGCGTGAACGGCAGGTTCATCTCCTCGGCGAACGCGGCGATCTTCTCCGCCTTGTCGGGCGAGATCCCCACGATGACGTAGCCCGCGCGCTCAAAATCCGCATAGGCGTCGCGGAAATCCTGCGCCTCGAGCGAACAACCCGGTGTGAACGCCGCCGGATACGTGTACAAGATCACCTTCTGCGGTCTCAACTGTGAGAGCGTCAGCTCGGGCCCGTCGTCGGACTCCAAGGTGAAATCCGGGGCCATGTCACCGGACTTGAGATGTGCCATCTCGTATTCCTCCATCACTTGCTTCGCTTGGTCCGTGATCGCGGGATCCGGCGGACACCGCCGCCGCATGGCTATTCTCCTATGCCGATCACGCCGCCGCCCGGGCACTAGCTCCCGGGTCGCCGGGCCCGCCGTCTCACTATGCGGACACTCGATTCCGGGAGACGGCCGCGGCGACTACCCTGACCGCATGCAAACCCGCCGAATGTGCCGCTGAAGCCTCAGCGCACGTTCGACCTGCCTTGATCTAGGCGCTTGGGAAGCCGCCCGCGACACCCTGCCGGCGCGGGCCTCCCGCCAAACCACCTCGGCCGTGCGCGGTCCAGCAATCAACCCTGCCCCACCGATGCGGCGGCGAGCCCGCCACCCGAGGAGAGACCCAAAGTGACCACCAACTGGTCCTTCGAGACCAAACAAATCCATGCCGGCCAACAGCCCGACCCGAGCACCGGGGCACGCGCCCTGCCGATCTTCCAGACCACCTCCTATGTCTTCCCCAGCGCCGCGACCGCGGCGGCGCGGTTCGCGCTCCAAGAACTGGGCCCCATCTACACCAGGCTCACCAACCCCACCCAGCAAGTGGTCGAGGACCGGATCGCGGCGCTCGAAGGCGGCGCCGGCGGCCTGCTCACCGCCTCCGGCGCGAGCGCCACAACCCTCGCGGTCCTGAACATCGCCGGCGCCGGCGACCACATCGTCTCCTCCGCTTCGCTCTACGGCGGGACGTACGCCCTGTTCAGCAACACGCTCCCCCGGTTCGGCATCACCACATCCTTCGTCCAGGACCCAGCCGACCTAGACGAGTGGCGCGCCGCGATCCGCCCCAACACCAAGGCGCTGTTCGGCGAGACCATCCCCAACCCCAAGACCGACATCCTCGACATCGAGGGCGTGGCCGGCGTGGCCCACGAAGTGGGCGTCCCACTCCTGGTCGACAACACCGTCGCCACACCGTATTTGATCCGGCCCATCGAATGGGGCGCGGACGTCGTGATCCACTCAGCCACCAAATACCTGGGCGGTCACGGGAACTCCATCGCGGGGGCGATCGTCGACGCGGGCCGTCTCGACTACACCAAGACCGGCAAGTTCCCAGGCTTCACCACGCCCGACCCGGCCTACAACGGGCTCGTCTTCGGCGAGACGTTCGGCCCGGAAGGGGTGTTCGGAGTCAACCTGTCCTACATCCTCAAGGTCCGCGCCCAGCTGCTGCGCGACATCGGCCCCGCCATCTCGCCATTCAACGCGTTCCTGCTGGCCCAAGGGATCGAGACGCTCTCACTCAGGCTCGAGCGGCACGTCGCGAACGCGCTCAAAGTGGCCCAATGGCTTCAGGCGCGGCCCGATGTGCTGACCGTGCACTACGCCGGCCTGGAATCCAGCCCGTACCACGCGCTGGCCCAGAAGTACTCCCCGAAAGGCCCCGGCGCGGTCCTCGCCTTCGAGATCGGCGGCGGCGCCGCAGCCGGCCAGGCGTTCGTCTCAGCGCTCAAGCTGCACTCCAACGTCGCCAACATCGGCGACGTGCGCTCGCTGGTGATCCACCCCGCGTCCACCACGCACTCGCAGCTCAGCCCCGCGGAACAGGCGCTTTCGGCAGTCACGCCCGGCCTGGTCCGCCTGGCTGTGGGCCTGGAGGGGATCGACGACATCCTGGCCGACCTAGAGTTGGGCTTCGCGGCCGCCAAGTCGATTGAGGCTGCGTGACAGTCGTGGCGCCTTCCAGCTTGGCCGACGCGGGTTTTGAGGGCCGTCCGCCCGCGCCCGGCCAGCTGGTGCCCGCCTCCGGGGCCTGGCGGGTGGGCGACCCGCCAGGCCACAGGCAGTTCGCCCACCTCGGGCCGATCGCGCTCGAGCGCGGCGGCGCCATCGACGTGACCTGCGCCTACGAGACGTGGGGGACGCTCGCGCCGACCCGCGACAACGCCGTGCTCGTGGCGCACGCCCTCACCGGCGACTCACACATCTGCGGCGACGCGGGCCCCGGGCACCCGACGGCCGGGTGGTGGACAGACCTCATCGGCCCCGGAGCGCCGGTCGACACGGACAAGTTCTTCGTCCTGGCGCCAAACGTGCTCGGCGGCTGCCAGGGGACCACCGGTCCGGCATCCCTCAGCGGCCAGGTGGACGATGCCGGCCGGCCGCTCCCGTACGGCCCTCGCTTCCCGTACATCACCGTCCGCGACCAGGTGCGCGTCGAAGCGGCCCTCGCGGACCACCTCGGGATCGAGCGCTTCGCGTTGGTGATCGGCGGGTCGATGGGCGGGATGCGGGTGCTGGAGTGGGCCATCATGACTCCCGACCGCGTGGCGCGCATCGCCCCGATCGCCACCACCGCCAAGTCCACCGCCGATCAGATCGCCTGGGCTCACGCCCAGGTCAGCGCGATCCGCAACGATCCGAACTTCCTGGGCGGCGACTACTACTTCCAACCGGACGGATTCGGGCCGCATGTCGGCCTGGGCCTGGCCCGGCAGATCGCGCACACGACCTACCGGTCAGCCGCCGAGTTGCAGGGCCGGTTCGGGGCGCGCGCCCAACTGGGCGAGGAGCCGCTGGGCGGGGGCGGCCGCTACGCGGTCGCCTCATACCTGGAGCATCACGCCGCGAAGCTGGCGCTGCGGTTCGACGCGAACTCATACATCACGCTGACTGAGGCCCTCTGCTCGCATGACGTGGGCCGTGGCCGCGGCGGCGTGGCCGCCGCGTTGGCTCGCGTCAAAGCGCGTTCCTTGGTGGTGGCGGTGGATTCTGACCGCCTCTACCTGCCCCACGAGGCGGAGGAGCTGGCGGCCGCGACACCCGGCGCGGGTCCGGTCCGCTACGTCCACTCGGACTACGGCCACGACGGCTTCCTCATCGAGTTCGCGCAGCTCGGTCCCGCGATCAAGGAGTTCCTCGAGACGCCTTGACAGGCCGGGCGCCGCCCGGGGTCAGAGGCGCCCTCTCAAGGGAAGATGCTCAGCGAGGTCGGCCCGGGCGCCGGAGGCGCGCACCTGGCCGGACCGGACGGCATCGTCCCACGGCAACTCCCCGGTCGCCAACGCGAGCCACGGCTGCGGCGCGATCTCGACGGTGTTCGGCGGCGTGCCGCGCGTGTGTCGCGGTCCGCCGCAGCACTGGACCGCGCCGAAGGGCGGCACGCGGACTTCCACGGCGCCACCCGGCGCGCTGTCCGCCAACTCCTCCAACGCGAAGCGGACCGCGGTCGCGAGATCCGCCTGGGGGATCGCCTCGCGCTCGGCCGCCCAACGCGCCAGGGCCCTGCGGCCATCGGCTGACGGAATTCGCCGGCGCGGTGTCATGCGATAAACATATCCCAACTTGGCGCTTATTGCCGGCGTCTATTACCGTGGATCTCAGGGGTAGTTGGCTTCCCCCGGCCGGGCTCCAGCGGCGCAGCGAACGCGCAGGTAGAAGCCGTGAATGACGCGACCAAACGGGGAAGGACGGGGCTATGGGGAGCCTTGAGCCGCAAATCGACTGGCACCGTGACGCCGGTGCGGCGACCGGAATATGTGATATTAATCACGTTTTGGCCGGGGCGGTGACGGACGCGAGCGGACGGGATGTGGTGCAAAGCGAGACGCGCCAGAGCGTGGTTTGGCTGAGCGAGGCGCGACAATCGTTTTTCAGGCGCGCGTCGGCGTCGGGGCGCCGCCCGGTCCTGGTGTCGGACGGGCTGTCCGAGTTGACCCAACCGGTGTGCCAGGCGCTGCGGCGCCACCGCGGCGGCTGGGCGGTGCGCGGCGGCGACGGCGTGCTGCGCAACGGCCTGACGGGCAGGCGCATGGCGCGGGTCGGCGACTCCCTGGACCTGGAACCGGTCCAGTCCGTGGATGATCTGGCGCTCTCGTACCTGCGCCCACAGCACGCGGACCACGCCGAACTGATGGTCTCCGTCACCCAGCGCCACGAACCGGGACCGATCCCGCTGCCCGGCGAGGCCGCCGAGATCGTGATCTCCACGACAACCTGCCGGGAGCCCACGGCCTACGGCCGGGCCGAACCCGCCCTGGAGCCGTGGGACGCCGCCGAGATCGGCTGGCTCTGCGACCGCGACGCCGCAGCTGGCTTGACCACCAGCAACTTCATCATCTCCGGCGCGGACGCCTGGCCGTTGGCGCTGGTGCTGACCGTGGAACGCGGCCGGACCTGGACCGACCAGCACGTCAATGGCCTGATCGGTTTGGGCGCCTTGACAGACCCGGGGTTGGCGGGCAGGCTCGCCGCGGTGGACGAGGCGATGGCCGCGCTGAGCCGGTCCTGCGATGTGACGTTCGCGCTGGTCTCGGCACGCGCCGGCAACCGGCGGCTGACCCGGGGCCCCTTGATGCCCGCGGCGCCCGCGGCCCTCGCCGCGATCGTCGGGGAGCGGCTCGTCCAAGGCTTGGCGATCGACGTCGGCGCCGTGCTCCAGCAGTTCAGCGGCGCCACGGCGCATCGCGGGCATGGCTTGGCGATCCCTTTCGGCACGTCCGCGCGGTCACCCGGAAGGCTGCCCGAGCTGCTGCAGACCGTCGACTTCGGCCGCGCGACACGCGCGATGGGCGTCACCGCGTTGCAGCTGCGCCAACTCGTGCACGTGGCGCGCTACTGACGAGGCGCCGGTCTTATGCCCCGCGACGTCGTGATCGTCACACCCCAGCCGCTCAGCGCGGCCCATTGGCGAGCTGCCGCCACGGCGGCGGCTCGCGCGAAGCGCGACGCGCCCGATGAGGACTGGTTCAGCGCCCACGCCGATGGCGCCGTCACCACGATCAGTTCGCCCGCGTTAGGCGCCGTGCTCACGGCCGCGCCGTCGCGCCGCGTCCGCGTCGCCCATGACTTGATCCGCCTGGTTCCCGAGGCGCGCGCCGTCGCGGGCGCCGCCTGGTGGACCGAGGCCTGGGCGCCGTGGGGACCAGGTGGCGCGGTCGGGGTGTCGATCGCGCGGATCCTCGCCGCTTCGCTGGGCGGGGTGATCCAGGCCGCTGAGGGCGGCTGAGCCGTCCTCAGCTAGCGGCGTCCGGCGGGCCCGTCAGGTCTTTGGCTTCGCTGCGCCGCACCAGTTTGAGGGCCCCGCGGGTGGCCAGCGTCTGAGCCGCCGCGACCGCGGCCGCGAGCGCCGCGGCGAAGACAGCCACCTCAGCGGTTGAGGATTCCGGGTCTTCCGAGTCGGCGGGCGCCGCGCGCCCGCTGACCACCCGCCAGGCCAGTCTTACCGCCCTGGCCGCCACGAACCCCGCCACCACCGACGCGACCGTTGTGTACAGCCATTTTGTGAGTCTCATGGCGCCCAATGGTACTTGCCGGCCTCGCATCGACTAGCCTTGGCTATTGCAACGACAGGGGAGCCCACCCGGTCCGCCGCCCGGCGGACCTGGCGGCTGAGAGTGACCGGCGGCCCTGCAGCCGCTGGTCAGACCCTCGAACCTGAACCGGATAATGCCGGCGCAGGAAGTCGGGATTCTCCGTCAGCCGCAGCGGCTGACGCCCTCCATTGGCGACAAGCGGAGGAGACATGGCAACACAATCACTGATCAGCACCCGCGCGCTGCCAGGCCGGTCGGTCTTGGCCGGCGTGGCGGCGCTAGCGCTGACGTTCACAGCGACCGCTTGCGGCGGCGCTGACAACGCCCCCACCGCGGCGCCGACCACGACGGTCAGGCTCGTGACACACGGCAGCTGGGCCGCGTCACCCGAGGTCCTGGCCCGTTTCACCGCGGAGACAGGCTTCGAGCTTGAGGTCCTTCCCGCAGACGACGCGGGCGCCATGGTCAACCAGTTGATCTTGACGAAGGACGCGCCCCTCGGCGACGCCGTTTTCGGGATCGACACCACGTTCGCCTCCCGGGCTGTCGAGGCGGGGATCCTCGAGCCGTACACTTCGCCGGCCGGCGGTCCCGAACAGGTCGAACACGCCGCCGACGAGTCCGGTCAGCTGACGGCTGTGGACTTCTCGGATGTGTGCGTCAACGCGGACACCCGGCTGGTCGCGAACGGCGCCGACCTGACCTTGGATGATCTGACCAAGCCCGAGTTCAAGGATCAGCTCGTGGTGGAGAACCCGACGACATCGTCCCCTGGTTTGGCGTTCCTGCTCGCCACGATCGCGGCCAAGGGCGAAACCGGCTGGGTGGCCTATTGGCAGGCCCTGCGGGACAACGGCGTCAAGGTGGTCTCAGGCTGGGACGAGGCCTATTACGCGGAGTTCTCCGGGCCGTCTTCAGGGGGGTCGCGCCCGTTGGTCGTCTCGTACGCCAGCTCCCCGCCGTCTGAGACGCCAGAAGGCGCCGCCGCGCCCGTCACCGCCGCAGCGCTTGGGACCTGCTTCCGCCAGGTGGAGTACGCCGGAGTGTTGGCGGGCGCCGCCAACCCGCAAGGCGCGCGCCGCCTCGTCGACTTCCTGCTCTCGGACGCGTTCCAAGCGGATCTGCCCAGCCAGATGTGGGTTTATCCCGTCAAGGCGGGCACCGCGCTGCCTCGGGCCTGGGCGCGGTTCGCGCCGCTCGCCCCCGAGCCCTGGACGCTCCCCGCCGCCACGATCGCCGCCCACCGCGACGAATGGCTCGCCGAGTTCACCGACCGCGTCCTCGGCTGACTGAGCCGCCCGTTCAGCGCACCCCATTGGACGATGCCGTGCCCACAGCGCCCCCCCAGCACAAGTCCGCCTCGGCTCGGCGAGGCGCGCGGCCCTGGGACTGCTGGCCGGGACCGTGGGGGGCCGCGGCGCTGGCCGCCGTCCCGCTGGGTTTCCTCGCGGTCTTCTTCGCTTGGCCGGTCGCCACGTTGGTGACCCGCGGCTTCGTCGGAGCGGACGGTTTGGACCTGAGCGGGTTCGCTGAGGTCATGGGCAAAGCCCGGACCTGGCGGTTGATCGGCCGGACTGTGGGCCAAGCGACGGCCGCGACCGCGGTCTGCGCCCTCGCCGCGACGCCGATAGCCCACCTGCTGTGGCGGCGCTCTTTTCGGGGCAGGGCGGCGCTGCGCGCCTTGCTCACCGCCCCGTTCGCGCTGCCTTCGGTGGTGGTTGGCCTGGCGTTCAAGACCCTCCTCGGCGAATCCGGTCCGTTCGCCTTCTTGGGACTGGACCAAACCTTCGGGGCGGTGCTCTTGGCCCTGGTGTTCTTCAACGTCGGGTTGATGGCGCGGGTGGTCGGGACATTCTGGGCGGGTCTCGACACCCGGGTGGAACAGGCCGCGCGGGTCTTGGGCGCCTCACCCGCCCGGACGTTGGTGACAGTGACTCTCCCAGCGCTCACCCCTGCTCTCGCGTCGGGAGGCGCGCTGGTGTTCTTGTTCTCGGCGACGGCGTTCGCGCCCGTGCTGATCCTCGGCGGCGCCGCTTACGGCACCGTCGAGACCGAGATCTACCTCCAGACCGCCCAACTGCTGAACTTGCGCGCCGCGGCGGTCCTGTCAGTGGTCCAGCTGGTGGTGGTGGCGGGCGCGTTGGCGTTCGGGGCGGCGGCCCGGCGGGGACGGGAGCGGGCGCTGGCGCAGGCGCGCGTCGGCGGCGCCGACCGGACGGGGGGAGCGGCGCCGGCGCCCCGGCCCGATTGGCGCGTCGATTGGCCCGGCGCGGTTGTGACCGGGCTGGCGGCGGGGTTGATCTTGCTGCCGCTGGGGAACTTGGTCTACTTGTCGGCGCGGACGGAAGGAGGGGTCGGCATCGGGCACTATGTCTCACTGGGCAGTCGGGAGATCGCCGGTCTGCGCGGGTCGCTGCTCGAGGCGGCGGCGCGGTCGGTGCTGATCGCGCTGGTGGCCGGCGCGGTGGCGGTGGCGCTGGGCGTGGCGGTGGCGGTGGTGGCGTCGCGGCCGACGCGCTCGCGCTGGGCCCGGCGGGCGCTGGGAGTGTTCGACGCGGCTTTGATGGCGCCGCTGGGGGTGTCGGCGGTGACGGTCGGGTTCGGCTTCCTGATCACGCTGAACCGGGCGCCGTTGGACCTGCGGACCTCGTTTTGGCTGATCCCGCTGGCCCAGGCGTTGGTGGCGTTGCCGCTGGTGGTGCGGACGGTTCTGCCGGGGCTGCGGGCCCTGCCGGAGCGGGCGCGGCAGGCGGCGGCGGTGCTGGGGGCGGCGCCGTGGCGGGTGTTTTTGACGGTGGACGGGCCGGTGCTGCGGCGGGCCGCGGCCGTGGCCGGGGCCTACGCTTTCGCCGTCTCGGTGGGCGAGTTCGGGGCGACGGCGTTTCTGGCCCGGCCCGACACCACCACTTTGCCGGTCGCGATCTACAAACTGCTGAGCCGGCCGGGGGCCGACAACCTGGGCGTGGCGATGGCGGCGGCGGTGGTCTTGGCCGCGATCACGGCGGCGGCCATGGCCCTGGCTGAGGCGGCCCGGTCGGGTGGGCGCGGTTTGGGGCGGGGTCTGGGGTCTGACCGCGCGCTGGCGGGCCGAACAGGATTGGGGGAGTGACGGTGAGGGGTGTGGAGGCTGGGCGGCGAGCGGACGGCATCGTGCCGGGGAATTCCGCTGGGGCTGGCGCATCCCGGGGGCTGGGGGTGGAGGCGCTGGTGGTCCGGTATGGGGCGGCGGCGGCGGTCGACCGGGTCAGCGTGAGCGTGGCGCCGGGCGAGGTGGTGGCGCTGCTGGGGCCGTCGGGTTGCGGGAAGTCGACGCTGCTGCGGGCGATCGCGGGCCTGGAGCCGCTCGCCGGCGGGCGGGTGAGCTGGGACGGGGAGGACTTGGCCGGGACGCCGGCGCACCGGCGCGGGTTC
>JAITLE010000268.1 GCA_031278075.1 Bifidobacteriaceae bacterium
CTGGCGCTCGCGATCGCGGTGATGATCGTGTTCATCATCATGGTGGCGACGTTCGGCTCGCTGGTGCAGCCGTTCATCTTGCTGATCTCGATCCCGTTCGCCGCGGTCGGGGCTTTACTGGCTCTGGTCCTGACGGGCACGCCGCTGGGCGTGCCGGCGTTCATCGGGCTGCTGCTCCTGGTCGGGATCGTGGTGGCGAACGCCATCGTGCTGATCGACTTGATCAACCAATACCGCCGGGCCGGGCGGCCCCTCGACGAGGCGATCGCCGAGGGCGCCCGCAAACGCTTGCGGCCCATTTTGATGACGGCCGCCGCGACGGTGTTCGCATTGGTCCCGATGGCGTTGGGGCTGACCGGCGGCGGCGGCTCGTTCATCTCGAAGCCGTTGGCGTTGGTGGTGATCGGGGGCCTGATCACCTCGACCATCCTGACGCTGCTGGTGGTGCCGGTCCTGTACCGGTTCGAGGCGATTGTCCACGACCGCCGCCAGGAGCGTGCCCGGGCTCGTTTGGAAGAACGCCGCCAGGCTCGGGTCAAGGCCCGCGAGGCCGCGCTCGCCGCCGCCATCCCCGCCGCCGGGGGCGCATCAGCTCAACAGCCGCTCGGGGAGACCTGACCGCCGCGATAGAGCGGCAGCTCGGCGCGGCCGGGGCGTTGCCGCTCCACTCCGGCGTGGCCGGCGGACCGTTCCGTCACACCCCCCGAGTCGCGATCAAGGGGCGGCGTTGGATCACGGCGTCACGGCCAGCGCCCACACCGACCACCGAGATCGGCGCGCCCGACAACTCCTCGACCGCCTCCACATAAGACCGCGCATTTGGCGGCAGATCCCCGAAAGACCGAGAATCCGAGATGTCCTGATCCCACCCAGGCAGATACTCATAAACCGGCCGCGCGTGATGGATGTCACTCTGGGACGCCGGCAACTCCCGATGGATCGTCCCGCCCACGTCGTATGCGACGCACACGGGGACACGCTCCCAACCCGTCAACACGTCCAGTTTTGTCAACACGAAATCCGTCACTCCGTTGACCCGCGCCGCGTACCGCGCGACCGGGACGTCATACCAGCCACACCGCCGCGGCCTGCCAGTGGTGACCCCGTACTCCTGGCCGATCTCCCGCAAACGTTCCCCGTCGGCATCGTGCAACTCTGTGACAAACGGGCCCGCCCCGACCCTGGTCGCGTACGCCTTGATCACCGCCACCACCCGGTCGATCCGGCCCGGGCCCACTCCGCTCCCGGTGCAAGCGCCTCCCGCTGTCGCGTTTGAGCTCGTCACAAACGGGTACGTGCCATGATCCACGTCCAACATGGTGGCTTGGCCACCCTCGAACAGGACCGTCGCGCCCTCATCCAACGCCTTGTTGAGGACCAACGAGGTGTCCGCGACCAGCGGACGGACCCGGTCAGCCCAAGCCTCCAGCTCGTCCACCACCTCGTCAACCGAGATCGCCCGCCGGTTGTACACCTTGACCAACAGGTGGTTCTTTTGGTCCAGAGCGCCCTCGACCTTCTGCCGCAGGATCGACGGATCGAACAAGTCCTGGACACGCAGGCCCACCCGCTGCATCTTGTCCGCGTAGGTCGGCCCGATCCCGCGTCCCGTCGTCCCGATCTGCCGTTCGCCTAAGAACCGCTCCGTCACGCGGTCCAGCGTGCGGTTGTAGCTCGGGATGAGGTGCGCGTTCGACGAGACGATCAGCCGCGACGTGTCCACGCCCCGCGCCTCTAGCGCGCCGATCTCTTGGAACAACACCTCCAGGTCGATCACCACGCCGTTCCCGATCACCGGGACCACGCCAGGCGTCAGGATCCCGGACGGCAACAGGTGCAGCGCGTAGGTTTGGCCGCCGATGACGACCGTGTGGCCAGCGTTGTTGCCCCCGTTGAACTTCACCACGTAATCAACCTGCGCCCCGAGCAAGTCCGTCGCCTTGCCTTTGCCCTCGTCGCCCCACTGGGCGCCCACCAGCACAATCCCTGGCATGCCTCGTCCCTTCTCGCGGTTCGGTTTGGCGGCGGTTTCGCGGAGCGCCGCAGCCCCGCAAAAGGGTACCCGAACCGTCTGCGACGGTTGGTGTCCGGCCAACTGCCGCCCACCGTTTCATTGACACACCCCCGGCGTGGAGAGGCAATCGCCGCCGGGGCGTCGCTGTGGCGATGGGACAATGCCGGGGTGACGAATTCGCTGAGAGAGCAGGTATCCGAGTTGTGGGCCATACGGGGGGCGGCGCTGCTGCCGGTGGATTTAGGCCGGGGCGGGCTGGTCGCGAGCGCGCACGACTCAGTTGACGTCGCATTGGTGCTGGCGCCCGACGCCGTGGTGGTGGTCCGGGGAGACCGCATTGTCGAAGCGGGCGATCACGCCGAAGTGGTGCGCAGACACTCGGCGGGACACGACTCGGCGGGGCGGCGGCCGATCAGGGCCATGGTGGCAGACGACGCGGACGCGTGTGGGGGCGCGGGTGTGGCTCAAGGGTGCGGGGCCACCGCGGCGCCAGACCGGGCCGTGGCCGTGGCCGCGGCCACGGCCCGGCGGTGGGACGGGCTGATCCTGCCCGGGCTGGTCGACATCCACTGCCACGGCGGCGGGGGTCAATCGTTCCCGGACGCGACCACCGAGGCGGCGGCCGAGGCGGCCGTGTTCGAACACCGGCGGCACGGCACCACCTCCTTGGTCGCATCCCTGGTGACCGACACAACCGAGAGACTGATGAGCCAATCCCAGCTGCTGGCGGGCCTCGGCCAGCGATCCCTGCTGGAGGGAATCCACTTCGAGGGGCCGTTCCTCTCCGCCCGGCGGGCGGGCGCCCAAGACCCGGGGAAGATGGCGCTCCCCGACCCGGCCCTGGTCCTGGCGGCGAGGCGCCACAGCCAAGGCTGGCTCGCCACCATGACGTTGGCGCCCGAGTTGCCGAACGCCATCATGCCCGCCGCCCCGGACGCGTCCGCCGAGCAGCAAGACCGGGCCGAAGACGCGGCGCCAGCCCAACTGGACGCCCCGGCCGTTGACAGCATGGCGGTCCGACCACGTCACATGTCGGTGGTGGACGCGCTGGCGATGATCGGGGCTGTGCCGTCGTTCGGCCACACGGACTGCTCGGCCGAGCAGATGGCTGCGGCGGTGGACCAGGCCCACGCGGCGTTCGCCAGGTACGGCGCGCCCGGCCGCCGCCCCACGGCGACCCACCTGTTCAACGGGATGCGCCCAATCCACCACCGCGACCCGGGACCGGCCATGGAGGCGTTGGCGCAGGCCGCGGCCGGACGCATGGTGGTCGAGTTGGTCGCAGATGGCGTGCACCTCGCACCGCAGTTAGTCAAAGAGGTGTTCGAGTTGGTCGGGTGGCCAGGCATCGCGCTCGTGACGGACGCGATGGCGGCCGCCGGCATGCCGGACGGCGAATACCAGCTAGGTCCCGCGGCAGTCCGGGTGTCCGGTGGGGTGGCCCGCCTGGCCGATGCCGACTCGATCGCCGGCGGGACAGCCCACCTGATCGACGTGGTGCGCTGCGTCACCCGCGCCAGCGGAGTCGCGCTCGAAGCGGCGGTCGCCGCCGCGTCCCTGACGCCCGCCCGCGTGTTGGGCAGGTCGGACCGGATCGGTTCGCTCGCGCCTGGCCGCCGCGCGGATCTGATCCTGGCGGACGCCGACCTGAGCCCGGTCGAGGTCTACGCCGCAGGCGCCCGCGTCCCCGCATCCGCCGCCGCATCCGACCCCGACCCCGACCACGGCGCCCGCTCCGCGGCCGACTAACCCGGCCCGCGGCGCCACTCTCAGCGTTCTTCGGGGACCATCTCGATGCAGCCACATGGGCATTCCGCCGCGCAGATGCCGCAACCCTTGCAGTAATTCAGGTCGATCGAATACTTCTTGCCCTCGCCCAGTTTGCGGATCACATCGTCTGGACACAGCCCATAGCAGTTGTCGCACTCGAAACAGTTCCCGCAGCTCATGCAGCGCCGCGCCTCGAACAGGGCGGACGCCTCCGACAAGCCCTGAACCACCTCCTCGAACCCGGAGGTGCGCCGCGCCGCCTCCAACTCGGGCCGGCTCTGCGCCGGCGCGTCCGCGTAATACCAGGTGTTCAACCGGTCGAACGTCGCCTGCGCCACCCGCTGCGGCGCCGCGAACTCCCGTCCCCGCAGGTAGGCGTCCACGCCCCGCGCCGCCAGTTTCCCCTGCCCCACGGCATAGGTCGCGGTCCGGTCCCCAGGGGCGGCGTCGCCGGCCGCGAACACGCCAGGCACACCGGTCATCATCCGCTCGTCGACAGCGATCACACCGCGCTCCACGGCCATCCCGGGCACGCCTTCGACAATGTCCAGGTCCGCGTCTTGCCCGATCGCGAGCACCACAGTGTCGGCCTCGACCTCGTCGAACACGCCCGTCGGCTGGGGGCGGCCGCCCGCGTCGAGCTCCATCCGCTCGATCACGACCTTGCCGCGTTCCACCTCCGCGATGGTCGAGAGCCACTTGACCCTGATCCCCTCCGAGATCGCGTCCTTGTATTCCTCCTCGTGCGCGGGCATTTGGGCCTTGGTTCGCCGGTAGATGATCACCGCGTCCTCGGCCCCGAGCCGGCGCGCCGTCCGCGCGGCGTCCATCGCGGTGTTGCCGCCGCCGTAGATCGCCACCCGCCGCCCGAGTAGCGGCGGCGTGCCGGCGGCGGTCTCTTCGAGCAAGCGCACGGCATCGAGCACCTTAGCGGCGGTCGCCGCCGGGATCGAGACGTGCGCTCCGACGCCGGCGCCCACGCACACCACGGTCGCGTCGTAGCCGGCGGCCCTCGCCGCGAGATCCTCCACCCGCTGATTCGCCTGCAGCACGATCCCGACCGCCTCCAACCGCGCCACCTCCGCGTCGATCACGTGGCGGGGCAGGCGGTACGCGGGGATGCCGTAGCGGAGCATGCCGCCGAACTCCGTCTTCGCCTCCAGGACGTGGACCTCGTGGCCGCTCATGCGCAGATGGTAGGCGGCGGACAGCCCCGCCGGGCCGGAGCCGATGACCAACACGCGTCGGCCGGTCAGGCGGTCGCCAGCCGGCGGCTCGAACTGCCAGCCCTTCGCGATGGCGAGATCGCCGAGGAACCGTTCGACCGCGTTGATGCCGACCATCTCGTCCAATTGGACCCGGTTGCACGCGGCCTGGCACGGGTGATAACACACCCGGCCCATGATCGCCGGGAGTGGGTTCTCAACTGTGAGGCGGCGCCAAGCGCGTTCGTAACCGTCGCCGGCCTCTTGGGCCTCGAACAGCCACGCTTGGATGTCTTCGCCGGCGGGGCAGGCGGCGGAACACGGCGGCAACAGCGACATGTAGACCGGACGTTCCGTGCGCCAAGAGCCGGTGTGGTAGACGGCCGAGGATCCGGCCGGGGCGGACAGGCCTGGCGGAACGGTGGCGGATGTCACGCGACGCCTCCTTCTGGGAGCAGGTTGTAGCGCCGGATGTTGCGTTCGGCGGCGCCGCGGATGCGTTCCAGGGCGGCCTCGTCCGCCTTGGCCCCGAACAGGTGCGCGAAGCGCCGCTGCGGTCTCAAGTAATCCTCGACCGGCGCCTGGGAACGGATCTTGGTCACGGCCGTGACCTCGCCGTATTCCGCCTCGAAGACTGGGAACAGGCCGCAGCGGGTGGCGAGGCGGGCCATCTTGATCGAATCGGCGGTCTTGGTGCCCCAGCCGAGCGGGCAGGTCACCAGGATGTGGATGTAGCGGGCGCCACGGTGAGACATGGCTTTGCGCACCTTCGCCTCAAGGTCTCTCAGGTCCGCGACCGTCGCGGTGGCGACATATGGGATGTCGTGGGCCATCGCGATCTTCGGGACGAACTTGCCTTGCCCGAACACGTTGCCGGGGTGTGGCCCCACCGCGGGCGTGGTCGCGGTGCGCGCCGCGGGCGGGGTCGCGCCAGACCGCTGCACGCCGGTGTTCATGTAAGCCTGGTTGTCGTAGCAGACGTAGAGCACGTCATCGTTCCTCTCAAACATCCCGGAGAGGCACGCGAGGCCGATGTCGCCGGTCCCGCCGTCGCCGCCCTGCGCGATCACACGGATGTCGTCGCGGCCGCGGGCGTGGTTGGCGGCTGCGATCCCGGTGGCGACGGACGCGGCGTTGGCGAACAGAGAGTGGACCCAGGGGACCCGCCAGGCCGACTCGGGATAGAGGGTGGAGAAGACTTCGAGGCAGCCGGTCGCGTTGGCGACCATGAGCTTGCCTTGGGTGACCTCCATGGCGGTGTCGAGCACCCACCTGGCCGCCAAGGCCTCAGCGCAGCCCTGACAGGCGCGATGACCGCGGGTCAACGTGGACGGGCGGTTCTGGTAGGACTGGACGGCCCGGTCTTCCTCGTCCAACAACCGGTTCCCGACAACCAGCGTGCCCGTCTGCATGAACGGGATGTGTGTCTTGGCCATGTCAGCCCGCCCCTTCCACTAGATCGCGTTTGAGGTCCATGAACTCCAGTTCGCCGAGTTCGCCGGCTTTGGCTTGCGTCAGCACCTTGCCGAGGGACCGTTCGGTGATGGACCGGCCCCCGAGGCCAGCGATCACTGAGTGCATCGGGATGCCGAGGCGGGCCATGGATCGCCGGACATCGGCTGACAGCACGCCGCCGACGCCTGGCATGAGGGCCCGGTCCAGGACGACCACCCGGTCCGCGGTGCCGATCGCCTCCCTGACAGACCGCGCCGGGAACGGGCGGTAGGAACCGAGTGTGACCAGTCTGATCTTGATCCCTTGTTCTTTGAGGCGAGGGACGGCCGCCTGCATGGTGCCCATCACGGAACCCATCCCGATGACAGCGATCTCGCCCTGCTGGGCTGGGCGTTCGGCTGAGACCGGGCCGCCGCGTTCGCTTGGGCTGTCCGGTCCCCACACCCGGACGGGCTGCCAAGCGTCCCGGCCGAGGTGCGCGGCGTATTGGTCCGCGACACGTTTGATCACTTTGCTGGCGCCCACCAGAGCCATGTGCGCCAGGTACTTGGTTTCTGTGAACACGTCAGGGCCGGCCATCATTCCCATCGACCGGGGTTCGGCGATGTCGAGCTTCTCCAGCGGGGTGATCGGCGGGAGGAAGGCGTCGACTTGCTCTTGGGTGGGGAGTTCGACCACGTCGGAGGCGTGTGTCAAGACGAATCCGTCCATGCAGACCATCACCGGCAGCGACAGCTCTTCCGCGACCTTATAGGCGATGACGTGCAGGTCGATCGCCTCTTGGTTGTCGACCGCGAATAGTTGCAGCCAGCCGGAGTCGCGTTGGGAGAGTGAGTCCGATTGGTCGTTCCAAATGTTGATCGGCGCGCCCAGGGCGCGGTTCGCGACGGTCATGACGATGGGTAGTTTCAGGCCGGATGCGTTGTAGACCGCTTCAGCCATGTACAGCAGACCCTGCGAGGCGGTCGCGGTGTAGACGCGCGCCCCGGCGGCGCTCGCGCCGATTGAGACGGACATGGCCGCGAACTCCGATTCCACGTTGATGTAGTCGCAGTTGGCGAGTTTCCCGGTGCGGACCATCCCGGACAGCGCTTCCACGATGTGGGTTTGCGGCGAGATCGGGTAGGCGCAGACCACGCCGGGCCGGGCCAGCCCCACTGCCCGCGCCACCGCCTGCGAGCCTTCCAGCAGTTCAAGCATTTGTCACCTCCGGGTCGCCGGCGATCGGTATGGGCAGCTCCGATGTGGACGGCCGGTCCACGTCCACGTGTGCGATCCCGCCGTGCGCGCCGGCGTCCTCTTGTCCCAGGTGGTCGAGCACCCATTGGTAGGCGACGTTCGCGGAGTTCACGTTCCCGGCCGCGACTTTCCCTTTGAAGAGCCGGTTGATCGAGGCGGCGAGCGCCTCCAGCGTGATTTGGTGTGTCAAGGCGGCGAAAGCGCCGAGGAGAGCCGCCGAGGGGATGGGCCGACCCAGGTATTCGCGCACGATGTCGTCCGCGGGCACCGTGGCGAGGTGTCCGCCGGCACGTGGGGCGTCGGGACAGGCCTCGCGGACCTCGTTCGGGCTCTCGCGGGTGTTGACCACGGCCCAGCCGTCCGGGGCGAGCCCGTCGAAGACGTTCATCGTCCGCAGCAGGGTCGGGTCTTGGACGATCACCGCGTCTGGGTTGAGGATGGGTTCTCGCGTGATGATCCGCTCTGTTGAGATCCTGGTGTACGCCACCACGGGGGCGCCCATCCGCTCTGAGCCGAAGCTGGGGATGGCCTGGACTTGGAAACCTGCCGCGAAGCCGGAACGCGCCAGCAACTCTGAGGCTGTCACCACCCCCTGGCCGCCGCGCCCATGAATAACCACTTGAAACATGCGACCTCACCAATTCGATCCGGACAGCCTGTGCTGTGACGGCGCTCAGCCGCGCGTCCGCCGGTCAATAGCCTAACGGGGTTTTGGGGCGCCGGATGGCGGCTGGTGTCGCGGTGAATTACAGCGGCCTTTGACCGCATAATTCAGCAACAGGCGTATTGTGTTATGTGCTGGAATGGTGGGGTGTTCGGGCGGCTTGCCGGACCAGACGGGATCGTGCCGGCGTGGCGTCAAGACAAGTCGAGTTTGGCCAAATCGAACTTGGCCACCAGGACGTCGTCGCCACCGCGGCTGGGCGGGAGGTCTTCGTCGTCGGCGGAGGCGGTCCACCCCGCCACCGTGGCGCCGCCGGCCGCGTCGGTCGCGAGCGCTGAGAACCCGTCGTCGGCCGAGTCGCCTAGGGTCTTGGACCAGACAAGAGAGCCCTCCGGACTGAACCAGGCGAGCAGGGTGTCGCTGCCTCCCCGGCTGGCCGCGAAAGGCCCATCCGTCGAAGAGGTCTGCCCGGCCACGATCACGCCGCCCAGCGCGGCCGCCCCAATCGCCACGAACCCGTCCGTGCCGGAGCCGCCGAGGGTGTTCGACCAGACCAAGTCCCCTTGTGCGTCGAACCGGGCGACCAGGGTGTCGTCGGCGCCCTGGCTGGGCGGGAAGACTCCGTCGGTCGAGGCGGTCTGGCCAGCGACGACGATTCCACCGTCGGCGACGGTGAGGACCGCCGAGAACACGTCCCGCTCGGCGCCGCCAAGCGTGTTGGCCCACAAGAGCTCGCCGTCGGCGTCGAACCGGACCAGGAGCGCGTCGCCGCCGCCTTGGCTGGGCGGAAGATCTCCGTCGGCCGATGCCGTGGCCCCGGCCGCGATGACACCGCCGTCCGCGGTCGTCACCATGGCGAAGAACGAGTCGTCGCCGGCGCCACCCACGGTCTTGGACCACAACAGGTTCCCGTCGGTGTCGAAGCGGGCGACGAGCCCGTCATAGCCGCCGGCGCTGGGATCGAAGTCGCCGTCGACTGACGAAGTCTGCCCCACGGCGACGATGCCGCCGTCCACGGCCGCCCCGACCGCGAAGAACTCGCTCGCGTCCGTCCCGCCGAGGGCCGTGGACCAAATCAGGTTCCCGTCGCCGTCGAAGCGGGCGAGCAGGGCGCTGTCGCCGCCGCGGCTGGGCGCGAAGATCCCGTCCGTCGAGGATGTGCGGCCGGCGGCGACGGCGCCGTCGTCCGCTGCGGCGGCCACCGACCAGAACGCGTCGTCAGCCGAGCCGCCCAGGGTGTTGGACCAAACCAGGTTCAGCTCCGAATCGAATCGGGCGAGGAGCGCGTCGTACCCGCCCTGGCTGGGTGGGAAAACCCCGTCCACGGAATAGGTCGCGCCGGCGGCGATGGAACCGCCGTCGGCGGTCAGCGCGATAGCCAAGAACTCGTCGGTGTCGGCGCCCCCGCCCGTTGTCGCGGCCGAGACCGGGAAGGTCCTCTCTTCGGCCGAGGCGCTGGGGCCGGCGCTGGCCGAGCTGACCGTGGCGGGCGCGCCGCCGCCTTCGGTGCAGCCCGCCGCCGCCAGGCCGAGGACGGCCGCCAGCGCGGCGGACGGGATCGCCTTGGAACGTGTCGCCTGTGAAACCAACATCTCCAACTCCTTAGACGGGACCCGCGGCGGCGACCGCGCCAATGCGGATCGCCTAAGGGAGCCGCGGCTGCCCTGACCGCGCCGCGGCCAGGGCAATTGTAGGGCAAGCCCCTAGAGGCGCCCCACAAACTCTCCGCTTCGCTCCGAGATATTGCGGGGACCCCGAGTCGGCGAGACTCGGCTCAGGTGCGAAGGTCTCGGCTACCTAGTGGGTCGAGCCGCCCCGACCTGGTCCTGAACGGGCGCATCCTCGGCAGACACTCTCACCACCACTTCGGAACCACCGGCGACCGCGCCGGCGCGGGCGGCATAATCAGTCAGTTTGTCGTCCGACAACGTCCGGCCGGCAGTGAACACCGTCACGACCACTAGGTTCGCCCCCACATCCCACGCGACGCCCTTGGGGTACTCGTCGTCAAGAGCGTCAAGGATCTGCAGCTCGAGAATATCGGCTTGGTCTGTCGGCTCGCTCTCTATGATCGTCGTCTCCTGGCCGCCGTCGTCTACTTGTTGGGCGTCGCCGCAGGCGCTCGCGCAGCCTATTACGACGCAACTCACCAGCATCACCGCCACTGTCCGAGCGCTTGCGCTAATCATTTGGATCATCCTAGCTAGTCTTGACCGTCGCACCAGTGGTTGACGCCCAGGCCACCGGCGTCAAATAGGATGCAGACGAGTCGTGCCCGGTCGTGGAACCGTATCCGGTGAAGGTCACGAACCACCGGAATCACCACCGCTCATGCGAAGCGTCTTCGCGAGGCGGGTCGTCTGGGTCCTCATAGTCCACCGCGATGGGGACTCCCGGCTGAATCTCGGCGGCCCCGAGGTCTTCGGGAGCGACGGATTCTGAATCACCCCAGACCGTCAACACCACGCTGCCAGTGGCAGGGTCATAACGCGCGGCGGTCGCTGGCGCCTCAGCCTGCTCCAGCGCGTCGAGGACGGCCAACTCGGCTGTCGAGCGGTCCAAATAAGGAATTGCCTGCGCGGTCGATTTCACGACCGTCACATTCGCCGGGTGCGACGACGCGAGCTCCTCAACTTCAGCGGCAACTCGTGGAGCGACCACGATTATGCCATGATCTCCATGCCATGAGAAGTCCACGACATCGTTCGGGAATTCACCGAGCGCTGTGCCTAAAAATTCACTGAATTCACCCTGCCCCTGAGTGGCGGCGAACTCCCTCGCCAGATCTGCGTCGAGATAATTGGCGCCAACGGCGCCTGCTGAAGCTGACGAGACCGCAGCGACCAGCAGGGAGTACAGCGCCGCGGCCACGAGGCGTCGAACTACATTGGTCTTCACTGTGCGTCCTTTCTCCGATTTGACTTATCAGCCGTCCTCTTGGCCAGTTCCGCCGGGGTCGGCTACGCCGACACTACTGGAGGCCGCTGGAGGGCGGTCGCACCCACGAAAAAGGCTACCACACAGCCGCGCCCCTAGAAAGGGCCACGTCTTCTAAACAGAGGTGCGACACGCTTTCTAGGATGAGGTCTGTCAAAGGATTTGGAACGGGAACGGTGTAGCTGTGGGCCAAGGTCACCTGCATCTGTCCGGCGAGGAACGGACGGCGACCGAGAAGGTGGGTTCGGAGGGCGCCTCGATCCGCCAGACCGCCCGCCACCTGGGACGGAGCCGGGCCACGATCAGGCGTGGCGCGGCTCGGTCAACCGGGAAATGAGGGATTCAAGTGGAGGCTTGGTTTGTGGCAGGCTTGTCTTGGCGGGGAGCGCGGCCGCTCGGACCGCGTCGCGCCCGGGGCCGAACCCGGCGAGCGCCGCCACGTCACGTCAACGAGGAGGCGCAGCCATGGCGAACGACGGCCCGGCCAAGGGATTCCACGTGGTGGTGGTGGGATCGGCGAATGTGGACCTTGAAGTGCAAGTTCCCCGGTGGCCCGACCCGGGCGAATCGGTCATCGCGACCGCATCCGAACGCTTCCCCGGCGGGAAAGGCGCCAACCAGGCGGTCGCCGCGGCCAAGGCGGGCGGGGCGCCGACCGCGCTGATCAGCGCATGGGGCAAGGACGCCGACGGCGCCCTGATGGCGAACTTCTTGAGCGACGCGGGTGTGGACATCTCGCGGGTCAGGGAGGTCGACCAGCCGACTGGTCTCGCGATCGTGATGGTCGACCCGCAGGGCGCGAACGTGGTCACTGTGGTGACTGGCGCGAACGCCAGCGTCGAACTGTCCGAGGCTGATCTCGACTTGATCACCGGCAGCCGCGTGGTGTTGGCCCAGTTGGAGGTGCCTGTGGCGACTGTCGCCCGGGCGGCGGCCGCGGCCAGCGAGACCGACGCGATCTTCGTGTTGAACGCCGCTCCGAACGCGGTGCTCCCCGCCGAGCTGCTGAAGAACGTCGACGTGCTGGTGGTCAGCCACTTGGGCGCCCGGGAGCTGGCGACTCAGCATTTCCGGATGTATCCGTCCGATGACGGCCCCTTGCTGCGAGCCCTCCAGCGCCTGGTGCCGTCTGTGGTCATGACAAAAGGCGCATTGGGCTCGGTGGTCGCCCAGGCCGGGCAAGACCCGGAGGTCGTCCACGCTCTGCCTGTCGTGCCGGTCGACCACACTGGCGCCGGGGACACGTTCAACGGCGTGCTCGCGGCACGCCTGGCCGGGGGCGCGACACTCGGCGAGGCGACCAGGGCGGCGACGGCCGCCGCGTCGATTTCCCTCAACCGCCCCGGCGCCGGACCGTCCATACCCACTGCGCGCGAGGTCGCTGTCACGCTAGCGACCGGAAAAGTCCCACCCCAAGGCGCGTGACCGCATCCGGGCGGCGGCCACCGTGTGCGGGGTGAGAGTCTCGCGCCCCCGAAGGCGGTCCGCCTGGGACGCGCGTTCTGCTGACGACCTGGGCCAGGACCGCAGTGCCGCCCGGCTCGCGGCGGAAGGCGGCGACTTCGACCGGATCAGCGACCTTGTCGCCACATATTCGCAGGAGTTGGGCACGGTGGTGGAGCTGACCGCGGACGCGGTGCTGTCGCGCCCGCCGGGTTGACCCCGGGTTCGATCCGCGCGGGCCACATTCTGAGACCCGCGGCACGCTCGGCACGCGCGCGTCCGGGCGGGAACACCATATAGAAGCAGGACGCGATCCGTGCCGGATCCCCGCGGCGGGCCGCGCCCGGCACGGCGCCCTCCGTCCGGCCGGCTAAGTTGAGCGGGGTTGGCTCAAGCCAACTTGACGCGTCCCCGGGGCGCGAGGCAAACTTGAGTCTGATCGACTCAACAATTGGGGCGTCGCCTGCGACCGCCCAGGCTTCGCAGCCCATCCTGCGGCGCCAAGACCTAACGGACTCAACGAACAAAACGCAAAGGAAGCAAGAGACATGGGACGAGCAGTCGGAATCGACCTGGGCACCACCAACTCTGTGGTGGCGGCGCTTGAGGGCGGCGAACCCACGGTGATCGCGAACGCGGAAGGCCAACGGACCACGCCGTCGGTGGTGGCGTTCACCAAAGCCGGCGAAGTGCTGGTGGGCGAGGTCGCCAAGCGCCAGGCCGTCACCAACGTGGACCGGACCATCAGCTCGGTCAAGCGCCACATGGGCACCGACTGGAGCGTGACGATCGACGGCAAGAAGTACACCGCACAAGAGATCTCGGCCCGCGTGCTGGGCAAGCTGAAGACCGACGCCGAGGCCTACTTGGGCGAATCCGTCACCGACGCCGTCATCACAGTCCCCGCCTACTTCAACGACGCCCAACGCCAAGCCACCAAAGAGGCCGGCGAGATCGCGGGCCTCAAAGTGCTCCGCATCATCAACGAGCCCACCGCGGCGGCCCTCGCCTACGGCCTGGACAAGTCCACCTCCGACGAGTTGATCCTCGTCTTCGACCTGGGCGGCGGCACATTCGACGTGTCCCTCCTCGAGGTCGGCAAGGAAGAAGACGGCTTCTCCACCATCCAGGTCAAGGCCACCAGCGGCGACAACAAGCTCGGCGGCGACGATTGGGACGCGAGGATCGTGGACTTCCTGGTCAACGAGGTCAAAAAGAGCTCCGGCGTGGACCTGGCCAAGGACAAGGTGGCCCTGCAACGCCTCAAGGAAGCCGCCGAACAAGCCAAGAAGGAACTGTCCACGGCCACCAGCACCACGATCTCCCTGCAATACGTCTCAATGAACGAGAACGGCCCCATCCACCTCGACACCAAGTTGACCAGGGCCCAGTTCGAGGAGATGACCAAGGATCTGCTCGCGCGCACCCGCGGCCCGTTCGAGGCCGTCATCCGCGACGCGGACATCAACGTCTCGCAGATCAATCACGTGATCCTGGTGGGCGGCTCGACCCGTATGCCCGCCGTCGCCGACATGGTCAAGTCCCTGACCGGCGGCAAAGAGCCGAACAAGGGCGTCAACCCGGACGAGGTGGTCGCGATCGGCGCCGCCCTGCAGGCCGGCGTCATCATCGGCGAACGCAAGGACGTCCTGTTGATCGACGTCACCCCCCTGTCGCTCGGCATCGAGACCAAGGGCGGCTTCATGACGAAGCTGATCGACCGCAACACGGCCATCCCGAACAAGCGCAGCGAGATCTTCTCCACCGCCGAAGACAACCAGCCATCCGTGCTCATCCAGGTGTACCAGGGTGAACGCGAGTTCGCGCGCGACAACAAGGCGCTCGGCACGTTCGAGCTGACCGGGATCGCGCCAGCGCCGCGCGGCCTGCCGCAGATCGAAGTCACGTTCGACATCGACGCGAACGGGATTGTCCACGTCTCCGCGAAGGACCGCGGCACCGGCAAAGAGCAGTCGATGACGATCACCGGCGGCTCGGCGCTGCCGAAGGATGAGATCGACCGCATGGTCAAAGACGCCGAGACGCACGCCGCGGAGGACAAGAAGCGGCGCGCCGAAGGCGAGACCCGCAACAGCGCCGAACAGCTCGTCTATTACACCGAAGCGCTGGTCAAAGACCTGGGCGACAAGCTCCCGGATGATCTCAGGACCGAAGTCGCCGAGAAGATCGCGGACGTGCACACAGCCCTCGAAGGCGACGACGTGGACGCTGTGGCCCGGGCTCAGACCGCGCTCCAAGACAGCTCGCAGAAGATCGGCCAGTTGGTTTACGCCAACCAGCCAGGGCCCGACGCCGACGGGTCGGCTCCCAGCGGCAGCTCAGCGCCCGGAGCGTCGGGAGCGACCGCCGCTGACGACGACATCGTCGACGCCGAAGTGATCGACGAGGACCAGGTCTGAGATCATGGCGGACGCGAAGGACAAGGGCGGCCGCCGCAAGAGCGCGGCCGCCGACAAACCCCGCTCACGCGGGCCGGGGCATCCGGTCACCGAGGCGTCGCGGGACGCCCAAGAAGACCTGCGCGAGGGCCTCGACGATTTGGACGAGGATCTGGCGGTGGAGGGCACGCTCGGAGTGGACCCGGACGAGCTGACGGGCGAAGGCGGACTCGTGACCAACTCAGAGGGCCGGCCGGTCATCCGCGACAACCGCAAGGTCGACCCGGTCAGCGGCCGGGTGCGGATCAACCACGGCGCGGGCGAGCCCCCGGCGGCCGAAGCCGCGGAGACCGCGCCCACCCCCGGCACGGCCGAGGCCGCGGCCCGGGCCCTAGAGGACGAGGTGATCGCGGCCGCGGAGCTGATCTCCGCGCGGGAGGAGCTCGCGGTCCGCACCGAGGACTTGCGACGCCTCAGCGCTGACTACGCCAACTACCGCAAGCGGGTGGAACGCGACCGGGCGGTGGCCGGCGAGCAGGCGCGGGCCGAGCTGCTGACGGCGCTCATCCCAGTGCTGGACGACTTAGACGCCGCCCGCGGCGCGGGCGAGCTGACCGGCCCGTTCAAAGCTGTCGCTGAGAAACTCGAGGCGGCCCTCGGCCGCTTCGGCATGGAACGTTACGGCGCCGAAGGCGACGTGTTCGATCCGACCGTGCATGAGGCGCTGCTGCACCAAACCGACCCGGACTCGACCGAGCCGCGGATCTTCGTGGTGCTGCAGCCCGGCTACCGGATGGGCGAGAGGGTGCTGCGAGCCGCACGGGTCGGCGTCGCCGGCCAGGAGGGCTGATATGGCAGGCCACGACTGGCTCGAGAAGGACTTCTACAAGACGCTGGGAGTCCCGAAGGACGCCGACGCGACGGCCATCAAGAAGGCGTATCGGGGCCTGGCCCGCAAGCTGCATCCCGACGCGAATCCGACCGATCCGACAGCTGAGGAGCGGTTCAAGGAGGTCAGCGAGGCATATTCGGTGCTTTCCGACACGGAACAGCGTCAACAGTACGACTCGATCCGCGCGATGGCCGGCGGCGGGGCGCGCTTCGCCGCCGGCGCGGGCGGTGCGGGCGCGTTCGAGGACCTGTTCTCTGGGATGTTCCCCGGAGGCGGTTCGCGCGTCCGGTTCGCGCCAGGGGGAGGCGGCATGGGCGGCATCAACCTGGAGGATCTGTTGGGTTCCTTCAGCGGCGGCGGGACCGGATTCGGTTCCGGGGGCCGCGGCGGGGGCGGGTTCGCCCCGTCCGGGCCCACTCCCGGCGCGGACATCAGGGCCTCGGTCACCCTGCCGTTCAGGCAAGCCGCGGCCGGTTCCACCCAGGTGTTGACCGTGGACGGCCGGTCCATGACGGTGCGCATCCCCGCCGGCGTCCACGACGGCCAAAGGATCAAGCTAGCGGGCAAGGGCCATCCGTCCCCGAATGGCGGTCCGCCCGGCGATCTCATCGTCGCCGTCACCGTCCCGCCGCACCCGGTGTTCAGCCTGGACGGGAACAACCTGCGTGTCACGGCGCCGGTGACGTTCGCGGAGGCGGCGCTCGGCGCGCGCATCGACGTGCCCACGCTGGACGGCGGCTCGGTCGCGCTGAAGGTGCCGGGCGGCACGCCCGCCGGACGAGTGTTGCGGGTCAAGGGCAAAGGCATCAAGACCGCGAAGGGCACGGGCGATCTGTTGGTCACCGTGAACGTCGCGGTGCCGCAGCGGGTCAGCGGGAAGGTCAAGGAGGCGTTGGAAGCTCTCCGCGACGCCACCCACGAGGACGATCCGCGTGCCGAGTTGCATCGTTTGGCGGCGTCGTGATCATGACCCAGCGTACGATGCCGCTCAGACCGCTCGGGGCGCACGCCACGCCGGGCGGGTCCCCGGGCGCGGCGCGGGTCAGCGCGGCGTGCGTGACCGAGCGCACGATGCCGCTCAGACCGTTCGGGGCGCACGCCACGCCGGGCGGGTCCCCGGGCGCGGCGAGGGGCGGTCGGCATCGTGCGCTTTGAAGCGACGGGGACGGCGCCTGAGGACGTGCCCGTCTACACCGTGACGATGGCGGCGCGTCTGGCGGGGATGCACCCGCAGACGCTGCGGCAATACGACCGTCTGGGGCTGGTGGTGCCGCGGCGCACCGCGGGACGGGGGCGGCGCTATTCGGCGCGTGACCTGGCGGATCTGCGCGAGGTGCAGCGGATGAGTTCCGAAGAAGGCGTGAACCTCGCAGGGATCGCCCGGATCTTGTCGCTGCGACAGCAGGTCCGGGCGCTGCGCCGCGAAGTCGAGGAGTTGCGCGCGGCTGCGCAAACCGGTGGGCGCGTGTTCGCGGTGGCGGCGAGCGGCGACGCTGTGGCGATCGCGCCCGGGCAACGGCCGAGCCGGCCCCGGCCGCTGGTTGAACAGGCGCGCGCTGTTGTGCTGTGGCGCGGTTGACGGCGCGGCCGCGGGCGCCGCGCTGCGCCGGGTGGACGGCTGGCGCGGCGGCCGGAATCGCGCGCGGCTGTGCTCGATAATGGCTCGGTGGACCTGACCGGCTACCGGCCATCGCTCGCGGCCGACGTGCAGCGCTTGGTTTATCCGGCGACTTACGCCCGGGGGGCGGAGTATGCGAGCCAAGGTCGGGTGATCGAGGCGAGCGTCACCTGGCACGCGCACATCCAGGCCTTGACGGGCCGGGTCTCGGGCCAGGCGGACCACCCTTATCACTGCTACGCGCAGATCGGGCGGAAGGCGGAGACACGGCACGGCCTGGTGCTGTCGACCCATTGTTCTTGTCCGGCGCGCCGCAACTGCAAGCACGTGGTGGCGCTGATCCTGGTGGCGAACCGGCTGTGGACGGCGGGCGCGACGGCGCCCGAGGGGGCGGTGGGGACGGCGCGGCTCGACGCGGCCGTCCAAGCGGCCCGGCGGATTGTCGTGACTGACGAGCTGGTACCGGTCGGGCTGCAATTCGGCTACGCGGCTGCAAATGGTCTGGGCTCGATCCGCGTCGAGATGCGAGCGGTGCGGGCGGGGGCGCGCTCGTGGGTGGATTGTCCTGAACTGCGCCCGTCGGGGAACCACCATGAGCCGATCCCCTGGGTGACGACGGCGCAGCGCTTATGGTTCGCGAGCTTGTGGGAGACCACTGCGGCCTGCGGGTCGGAGACGCGCTGGGTCGACGTGTCGCGTGTGCGCTCCGACTACTTTTGGACGTTGTTGCGGGAAGCGGCCGATGTCGGGGTGGCGTTGCTGGGACGCCGGGACGGCGACACAGTCGAGGTGGTCGACCTGATCGAGTTGGTGGCGGATGTCCGCGCCGTCGGCGATGACCTGAGGGTGACCACGGCGGCCCGGGTTGGTGGCGCCGACGGGCGCTTGGAGACGTCCGGTTGGGCGTTTCCGGTGGGCCGGACTGGTTGGGCGGTCGGCGACGATTCGGCTGGGCGCGACACGATCCGGCTGGGACCTGGCGGGGGTCTGCCGCGCGAGGTCGCAGAGTTGCTTGAGCGCGCGCTGCCGACCACGATCCCGCAGGCTGGGGCCGCTCGCTTCTGGTCCCGGCTCTACCCCGGCCTGGCGAGTCTGTTCCCGGTCGTCAGTTCGGATGGCTCCGTGGAATTGCCGAGCTTGCCGACGCCGCAGCTGGTGGGGACGGTGACGCCGACGGGCTGCCTCAGCGCGCGGCTGGAATGGCGGTGGCGGTACTCCTCGGCCGGCGAGGTGCTCGAGTTCGAGCCCGGAGACGGTGGCGGTGGCGCTGCTGGCGCTGGTGGCGCTGGTGGCGCTGGTGGCGCCGCTGACGCTGGTGGCGCTGGTGGCGCTGGTGACGCGGGGTGTATTGCTGGCGCTGGCGGTGCTGGTGGTTCTGCTGGCGCTGGTGGTTGTGCTGGCGCTGGTGCTTCGGGGGCGGGGGCACGGGATTCGCGGCGTTCCCCATGGCCGGCGGCGCCTCACAGCGGGGACGCGATGGCGTTGGTGCGTTCGGCCGAGGCCGAACGCCGGATCATTCGGCAAGTCAATGCTGTGGGGCTGGCCACTCGGACGTTCATCGACGCTCGGGAGCGGCCCCACGAGATGTCCGGGTTGATGTTGGGACGCTTCGTGCTGGCGGCCTTGCCCGCGCTGCGGGCGATCGAGGGCGTTGTGATCACCGGGACCGTGCCGGACATGCCCGAGATCCGCGACGTGCCGCAAATTCGCCTGGTGGCGGCGCCCGCGGATGCCGGCGACTGGTTCGACTTGACCGGGGTGGTCCAGGTTGGCCCGAAGGAGGTCGGATTCAAGGACTTGTTCGCGGCGCTCGCCACCGGCGAGACCCACCTGATGATGGCCGACGGAGCGCTGATACCGCTGGATCAGCCGGTTTTCCAGCGGCTCGCGGAGCTGATCGCGGAGGCCAGGGCGCTGTCCGACAAGCCCGGCGAGGCGCGGATCTCGCGCCACAACGCGTCCCTTTGGGGAGATCTGGAAGAGGTCAGCGCCGGGCGGCTCGAGGGAGCGACGGCGTGGCGCGAGCGCCTCGCCCGCCTGAGGGAGCTGGCCGCTGGCGACCAGATGCCGCGTCCGGAGCCGCTGCCCAGCGGCTTGACGGCCACACTGCGTCCCTACCAACGGGCGGGTTACGACTGGTTGATGTTCGTTTGGCGGCACGGACTGGGCGGGGTGCTCGCCGACGACATGGGACTCGGCAAGACCCTGCAAACGTTGGCCATGGTGGCACGGGCGCGCGGGGAGGCGCCGCCCGGCGGGCCGCCGTTCCTGGTCGTGGCGCCGTCTTCGGTCACTTCGGGTTGGATCGAGGAGGCGGCGCGGTTTCTGCCAGGCCTCAAGGTGGCCTCGGCCCAGGCGACACGGGGGCGCGACGGCATCGCGATGGAGGATCTCCGGCGCGGAGTGGATCTCGTGGTGACCTCGTATGCGGTGTTCCGTTTGGACAACGCGGCGTTCGCGGGGCTCGAGTGGGCGGGATTGATCCTGGACGAGGCGCAGTTCGCGAAGAACTTCGCCTCAAAGGCCAACCGGAACGCTCGGGCGATCCGGGCGCCCTTCAAATTAGCGGTCACCGGCACACCGCTGGAGAACTCGCTAGATGATCTCTGGGCGATCTTCGCGATGGTGGCGCCTGGGCTGTTGGGCAATCGCCAGCAATTCAAGAAGCAGTACGCCGGCCCGATCGGCGCCGGCGGCGAGGCGGGCGGAGCCGCGCTGGCGCGGCTGCGGCGCCGGGTCAAGCCCCTGCTGATGCGACGAGCCAAGAGCGTGGTCGCGCCGGAGCTGCCCGAGCGGCAAGAGGTTGTGTTTCACGTGAAACTAGCCCCAAAGCACAGGCGGCTGTATGAGACCCACCTCCAACGGGAACGATCCCGCATGCTTGGGCTGCTGGAGGACTATCCGGCCAACCGGATCGCGATCTTCCGCGCGCTGACCACGCTGCGGCGAGCGGCACTCGACATCGGCCTGGTGGATCCTCAAGCCGAATCTGTTCCGTCCTCGAAGCTGGACGTGTTGGAAGACCAGCTCCTCCAGGTGATCGGCGCGGGACACAGGGCTTTGGTTTTCTCCCAGTTCACCAGCTACTTGGCTAAGGTCAGAGAAAGGCTGGACCGGGCGAGCGTCGCCTACTCCTACCTCGACGGTTCCACGACCGACCGCGCGCGAGTCATCGCCGGCTTCAAGTCCGGCGAAACGCCCGTGTTCCTGGTGTCACTCAAAGCGGGCGGGTTCGGTCTGAATCTGACCGAGGCGGACTACGTCTATCTGTTGGACCCTTGGTGGAACCCGGCCACCGAGAACCAGGCCGTCGACCGCGCCCACCGGATCGGGCAGGACCGGCCCGTCATGGTGGTGCGCCTGGTCGCGGAGGAGACGATCGAGGACAAGGTGATGGCTCTGAAGGAGCGCAAGCAGGCGCTGTTCCATTCCGTGTTGGACGAGGAAGGAGTCTTCGGCGAGAGCCTCACCGCCCAAGACGTGCGCGCGCTGGTCGAATAGTGGCCGGCCGGCGCAAGCGCCGGCGTGGTGGCGTGGCGCGGCGGCCGCATGGGGACGGCGTGCGGACGTGGTGGCGTG
>JAITLE010000006.1 GCA_031278075.1 Bifidobacteriaceae bacterium
GGTGGCTCCGCCTGCCGCCGACCGGCCGCAGGCTGCGGCGGCGCCTGCGCTGGGCGCGGTCCCGGTGTGGTCCGCGGGTGTGGGGTTCGTGCCGGGTGAGGCGTCGGGAGTGGTCCCGGCTGGTGTGGGGTTCGGGCCGGGTGAGGCGTCGGGAGTGGTCCCGGCGGGTGTGGGGTTCGTGCCGGGCGAGGCGCCGGGAGTGGTCCCGGCGGGAGCCGCGGCGAGCCAGAACGCGGCATTGGGCTTGGACAGCGCGACGCACGGGGGAGGGGCCGGTCGGTGAGCGAACAATTGGTGGCGGCGCTGCGCGGCGCGATCGCGGGACTACGCGAAGCGGCCGAACTCAGCGCGACCCGGCTGGGGCCGGGGCCAGCGAGCGAGGCGTGGGCGACGGCATCGTCGCTCACGGAACGTCTGGACAGAGGTGTCGGCCACACGATCGCAGTGCTGCAGGGCGGCACCGGGTCGGGGAAGTCCTCCTTGCTCAACGCCATCGCAGAAATGGACTTCGCGGACATCTCAGCGGTGCGGCCCACCACGGACCGGGCGAACGCCTGTGTCTGGGGGCCGGGCGCGGACGCGTTCCTGGAATGGCTAGGGATAGGCCGGGAGTCGTGGATCCAACGAGACTCCGTGCTCGAGGAGCACGTCGCGGACATGCGCGGGCTGATCCTCGTGGACTTGCCGGATTACGACTCGGCGGTGGACGCCCACCGTGTCGTCGCGGACCGGCTGCTCCCCTTGGCGGACCTGGTGGTCTGGGTCGCGGATCCCCAAAAGTACGCGGACCCGGCGCTGCACAGCCGGCTGGTCGAGGCGGCCAAAGCGCATCCGGGGCGTCACAACATCGTGGTGTTGAACCAGATCGACACGGTGGGCGCGGCTGACGCTGGCGCGATCACCCAATCCCTCACCCAGTTGTTGGTCGAGCAGGGGATGACCGACCCGGTCGTGGCGGCGGTCTCAGCTAAGACGGGCGCCGGCGTCAAGGCGCTGCGCGAGGAACTGGCCGCCCACACAGCGCGCCGCACCACCGCGCTGCGGCGCCTGGCCGCGGACACAGCGGCCGCCGCGCAGCGGCTGGCCAACACGGCGTCGGCGAGCACGCCGACCGACCGGTCGTGGTTAGGAGAGGCCGCCGCGGCGGCGGTGCGGTCATTGGCGGCCGCGAGCGCGCCCGGGGGGGAAGTGCGGCCTGCGTCGCCGCCGGGGGCCGCCGAGGCGCGGACGGTCACCGTCGCGTGGGCGGCTGAGGCGACGCGGCGGCTGCCGGAGCCGTGGGGGTTGGCGCTCGACTACGCGATCGGATCTCCCGCGAACATCGCGACGCGGTTGCAGGCGGCCCTGGCGCCGTTGGAGCTGCCGCCGCCTGTCGGCGGGTTGAGGCGTCTGTTCGGCCGGGCGAAGGCCGCGGCGCGGCGTCGGGCCGAGTGGACCGCGCGGGTGCAGGCGGCGATCGCGCCGGTGGTGGACAGGACCATGGTCAAGCCGACCGCCGCACTGCTCGCGGACCGGGAGCGGATCAGGGAGCTGACAGGGGCGGTGGTGGCCGCGGTCGCCGTGGTCCAGGCGCCGGGCCCAGGGGACGGAGCGGACGCGACGGCATCGGCGGCAGACGCGGGCCGCTGACCAGGTCGTTCGCGCGGGACTGACAGGCTTTCTCCCTCATCCACAGGCGAGGGCTTTCTCGGCGGGCCGGTCGCGGCCGCTGGGCCACGATGTGAGGCATGCCGCGCCGCGGCTCGCGCGGTGGGCCAAACAAGCGAAGGAGCTAGTCGATGAACAACGAGATCATGGTGACGGTCGAAGGCTGGGTCGCCCGGCCGCCGCAGCAATTCAGCAAAGACGGGGCGGCCTGGGCGGTCTTCCGGATGGGGTCGACCGCGTGGTGGCGTGACGCCCAAGGCGAACTCAAGGAAGCCCCGACAGCGTGGTTCGATGTCAAGGTCAGCCAAGCCGACTTGCTGGAGAACCTGCTCATCTCCGTCAAGGCCGGCGATCCGGTGATCGTGACCGGCCGGTTGTCGGCCCGCTCCTGGACGGACCGCGACGGCAACGAGCGGTCGACGCTCCAGATCGCCTCGCGGTCCGTGGGCCACAACCTGCGTTGGGGCAAAGCCTCCTTCGCCCGGCGGTCCTCCGGCCCAACTCCCCGCAACGCCGGCCGCGACGTCACACCCGCTGGCCCGCATGAGACGGACCGAGACCTCGCCGCCAAGGTCGACGCGGGCGCCTTGAACGACATCCCCGACATCCAGGACATCCCTGACCTGCCGGACCTCCCCGACCTGCCCGATCTGCCCACCGGCGCGCCCCTCGACGAAGACGCGGCCAAGGTGTTGGCCTTCGACTTGGAGGGGGCCGGCCACACCGGGCGCGCCTAGCGGGCTGTCGCGTGGGGACGCCCGCCAGATGCGGGCGGGCGGGCGCCCCGGCCGCCCCGGGCCGGCCGGGCCAGCCGCCCTCGGGCCGGCCGGGCCAGCCACCGAGTCCTTGTATGGTGGTGCGGTGCCAGAGTTCATATATGTGATGAAGCGCGCCCGCAAGGCGCACGGCGACAAGCTGATCCTCGATGATGTCACGCTGGCGTTCTATCCGGGCGCCAAGATCGGGGTGGTCGGGCCGAACGGCGCGGGCAAGTCGTCGGTGCTCCGGATCATGGCCGGCTTGGACCAGCCGTCGAATGGCGAGGCCACCTTGACCTCCGGCTATTCGGTCGGCATGCTCCAGCAGGAGCCGCCCCTGGACGAGACCCTGACCGTGCTCGGCAACGTGGAACTCGGGGTGGCCGCGATCAAAGCGAAGCTGGACCGGTTCAACGAGATCAGCGAGGCGCTGGCCGAACCGGACGCGGACTACGACAAGCTCCTGCCTGAGATGGGCGAGCTGCAAGAGGCCCTCGACCACGCCGGCGCCTGGGACCTGGACTCGCGCTTGGAGCAGGCTATGGACGCGTTGCGCTGCCCGCCGCCGGACACCCCTGTGGATGTGCTCTCGGGCGGCGAGCGGCGCCGGGTCGCGCTGTGCCGTCTGCTGTTGGAGGCGCCCGATCTGCTGCTCCTCGACGAGCCCACGAACCACCTCGACGCGGAGTCCGTCCAGTGGCTGGAGCAGCACCTGGCCGCCTATTCCGGCGCGGTGCTGGCCGTCACCCACGATCGCTACTTCCTCGACAACGTGGCGCAGTGGATCCTTGAGCTGGACCGCGGCCGCGCGTACGCCTACGAGGGCAATTACTCGGTCTACCTCGCCAAGAAGGGTGAGCGCCTCCAAGTCCAAGGCCTCAAAGACGCCAAGTTGGCCAAACGCCTGGCCGACGAACTCGCTTGGGTGCGCCAGAACGCGAAGGGCCGCCAAGCCAAATCCAAAGCGCGCCTGCAGCGTTACGAGGAGATGGCCGCCGAGGCGGATCGCACCCGTCGGCTCGACTTCGACGAGATCCAGATCCCGCCCGGACCGCGGCTCGGCTCGATCGTGTTGGAAGCGTCTGACCTGCGCAAAGGGTTCGGCGACCGAGTTTTGATCGACGGTCTCAGCTTTTCGCTGCCAAAGAACGGGATTGTGGGCGTGATCGGGCCGAACGGCGTCGGCAAGACCACCCTGTTCAAGATGATCGTCGGCGAGGAGCAGCGCGACGCCGGCGAGCTGAAGATCGGCGAGACCGTCAAACTCTCCTATGTCGACCAGGGCAGAGGCGGGATCGATCCGGCGAAGTCGGTCTGGCAGGTCGTCTCCGACGGCTTGGACCACATCCACGTGGGCCAAGTCGAGATGCCGTCGCGCGCTTACGTCTCAGCTTTCGGTTTCAAGGGCCCCGACCAGCAAAAGCCCGCGGGCATCCTGTCTGGCGGCGAACGCAACCGCCTCAACCTCGCGCTCACCCTGAAGCAGGGCGGCAACCTCTTGCTCCTCGACGAGCCGACCAACGATCTCGACGTCGAAACACTCGGCTCGCTCGAGAACGCGCTGCTCGACTTCCCCGGCTGCGCGGTTGTGATCTCCCACGACCGGTGGTTCCTCGACCGGGTCGCCACCCACATGCTCGCCTACGAGGGCACGCCCCTAAACCCCGCCCGGTGGTTCTGGTTCGAGGGCAACTTCGCCGCCTACGAGGCCAACAAGGTCGAACGTTTGGGCCCCGACGCGGCCCGCCCGCACCGGGTCACCTACCGTCGGTTGCGTCGGGATTGACGGCGCTCGGGCCGCCCTCCGCAGCGCCCGATGCCGTCCGCCCAAGCGCCCAGCCCCGCCCGGCGTCGTCGGTCGGACAGCGCCCGATGCCGTCCGCCCAAGCGCCCAGCCCCGCCCAGACCCGCCCAGCCCCGCCCGGCGTCGTCGGTCGGACAGCGCCCGATGCCGTCCGCCCAAGCGCCCAGATCAGGTCCGGTCCCGCCCGCCGTCGCGTCCGACCACGGCCGCGCGCCTGCCGCCGAAGCGGTGACGCATGCGTCGAAAAGTGAGCTGGGTCACGTGTTACGCTTCAAAGACCACCATCGCCTCGGCCGGATCGCGGCCGCCCTCACGAAGGGGAACCAAGCTTGGAGTTAGCCACACGACTCGTCCAACGCCTTGGCGGCGCCGCCAATCTGCAACGCTTGGAGGCCTGCCTCAACCGCGTGCGAGCCACGGTGGCAGACCCAGCGCTGGTAGACGTGCCGGGCCTGAAAGCGATTGGCGCGTACGGCGTGGTGATCTCGGGTTGGGTGGTCCAGGTCGTGATCGGCGCGAACGCCGACTCATTGGTCGACGGCGCCCGCCTGGTGATGGCTCAGGAGCCGGGCTCGGCTATCGAATCCGCCCCGGCCGAAGCTGACGCGCTCACATCCTGAGACTTGTTCCCGACCCGGGCGATCGAACCGTTCGGTATGTACCAGACGACGTTGTCGGCATCGCGCAACGTGGTCACCCTGAGGCTCATCGACTCGACCACTCCGGTCGCGGGCCCCGCGTCCACCTCGTCGCCGATGCCGTATTGATCCTCGACGAGTAGGAAAATCCCGGCCACCATGTCCTTCACCAGGCTCTGCGCGCCCAAGCCGATCGCCACGCCGGCCACACCCAGAGACGTGATGATCAAACCGACGTTGACGCCGAGGCTCTCAAGGATCAGGCAAGCCGCGAGGATCCAGACGACGGCGCTGACAACCGAGTTGAGCACGGACCCGAGGGTTTTCAAACGCGCGGCGCGGCGCGCCGCGGCGCGCTCCGGGTCGCGGGCCGCCGGCCCAAACCCGACGACCGCCGCCGAGCCGAGAACGATTCCACGCGCCGCGCCCCGAGCCATCCGGTTGGTGGCCCGCCGCACCACCGCGTGGGCGACCGCCGCGACCACGAACGCGCAGACCAGAATGATCGCGATGCGCAGAGGCGTCCCCATCAGGAAACGCGCCCATTCGGGCCAGTCGGCGGCCCATTCGGGGCTGTTCGTCGGGCTGGCCGACGCTTCTAAGACACCGCGGACTCGGAACGGGATCAGGGCAGGCATGACGATCAGGCTAGCGCGATCGGCTCGCCCGCCGTCCGGTCAGCGGCCTGAGCTGCGAGAGCCCTGACCACACCGGCCCGCCCCTCGGTCACGAGGCGGCGCAGCGGGGGCAGGTCTTCGCCGAGTTCGGCCAGGAAGGCGTCGGTCGCGCCCAGCACGTCCTGGCCCGGCAGGTCCGCCACAGCGCTCGGGTACATGCCCCCCGCCACAGTCGCCGCGATCTGCGGCGTCCGCGTGCGCCAGATGCGCGGCAGCGCCGCGAAATACGGCTCCACGAACGGGACCAAGAGAGCGGCGTCCTTGACGCGCCCCCAACCTGCGACTATCGCCCGCTGGGTGGCGTTAGGCGTGGCCGGATCCTCGACCGCCCGGAGCCACGCCGCAGCTTTCGCCTCCGGCTCCGGCAGCGCGGCCCGCAGCCCCGCGGCCCGCTCAAACCCGGCGTTGGTCCGGTCTTTGGCGAGTTGCTCGTCGATTCGTTCCTCGCCCGCCCGTCCCGCCGCGACCAACCCGGCGAGCAGGTCCCAACTGAGATCCACGTCCAGGGTCAGCCCGGTGAGCGACCGCGAACCTCGGGCCAGCTCGTCCAACCGGTCGAGTTGGCTGGGCGCGGTCGCGTGCCGAGCGTACGCGCGCACCAGTTGTAGCTGGGTGTCGCCGCCGGGCGCCGCCTCGACCGCGAGTTCCCAGAGCCGCTCGGCCGCCCGCTCGGACGCCGCCACACGAAACTCCGGCGCCGTGTAGGACTCGAGCGCCACGCCCAACTGCGCGAGCAGCTTCTGCATACCCGTCGAGATGGTCTCGTGAGCCACCCAGCGCAGCAGGTGGTCGGCGAAGACCCGCGCGCCCAGCTCGGCATCGCGCGTCATGTCCCACAAGACGCCCCAGACGACAGCGCGGGCCAGCGGGTCGTCGATCAGGCCGACGTTCGCCGCCGCCGTCGCGAGGGACCGCTCGTCGAGGCGCGCCTTCGCATACGCCAGGTCGCGGTCGTTGACCAGCACCAGGTCCGCGGGCGCGAGCCGCGGCAGCGGCGTCAGCGCCCCCGCCAGGTCCACTTCCTTGTGCCAGGCGCGCGTCAGCGGCCCGTCGCCAAGGTTGTAGCCGCCCAGCCCGATCCGTTGCGCGCGCCACGTCGGCTCGCTCGTGCCGGTTTGGGCGAGCCCCGCGACGATGACGTCGGCGCCGGTTCCGCTCGCGGGGTCCGGGTCCGCTTGGGCGCTCGCCGGCCAGCTGGGCTGGGTCGTGGCGGGCGCGGCTGGGAGCGACCGGTCGGGACCGTGCGCTGGGGCGGCCGAAACGGCGGCGACGGTGTTGACGCCCGTCGTGCGGAGCCACTGCTCAGCCCAAGTGTCGAGATCGCGGCCGGAGGCGGTCGCCAATTCCGCGAGGAGGTCGGCCAGGCGCGTGTTGCCCCACGCGTGCTTCGCGAAATAACTCCGCAGGCCGGCGAGGAAGGCGTCCTGGCCCACCCACGCGACCAACTGGCGCAAAACGGACGCGCCTTTGGCGTAAGTGATCCCGTCGAAATTGTTGTGGACATCCGCGACGGAGTCGATGCGGGCCAACACCGGATGAGTGGTCGGGAGCTGGTCCTGGTGGTAGGCCCAGAGTTTCTCGGACCAGGCGAAGGTGGCCCATGCCCCTTTCCATCGGGTGGCTTCGGCGACAGCGAGGTGGGAGATGAATTCCGCGAACGACTCGTTCAACCAGAGATCGTCCCACCAGCGCATCGTCACCAGATCGCCGAACCACATGTGCGCCAGCTCGTGAAGAATGGTCACCGCGCGCCGCTCCACCATAGCCTCGACCGGTTTCGAACGGAAAACGTAGTTCTCGGTGATCGTCACGAGACCTGCGTTCTCCATGGCGCCGAAGTTGTATTCCGGGCAGAACACCTGGTCGTATTTCGCGAAGGGGAAGGGGCAGGCGAAGGCGGGCTCGTAAAACCCGAAGCCGCGTTTTGTGATGTCGAAGATCTGGTCCGGGTCGAGGTGCGGGGCCAAAGACCGGCGCGCGTACAGTCCCAGGGGCACTGCCCGGCCGGCGGTGGACACCACCTCGTCGCGCCACTCCTCATATGGGCCGGCGGCGATCGCGGTGAGATAGGAGGACAGGCGCAGCGTGGGCTCGAACCGGTGGGTGACACTTTGGCGGCCCGGCAGTTCGGCGACTGGCGTGGGCGGGGCGGCCAAGGGTTGGTTGGACAAGACCCGCCAGCCGGTGGGCGCTGTGACGTGGAACTCATAGGTCCCCTTGATGTCTGGTTGTTCGAATACGGCGAAGACACGGCAGGCGTCGGCGGGCTCGAACTGGGTGTAGAGGTAGGTCTCGCCGTCGACCGGGTCCTTGAAGCGGTGGAGGCCCTCGCCGGTGTGTGAGTAGGCGCAGCGTGCCTCGACGATCAGAGTGTTGTCCGCGTCAAGGCTGCTGAGGGTGATCCGGTCGTCACCGACCACTTGGCTCAGAGCCAGGACGCGCCCATTCAGGGTGACGCTGATGACCTCGCCGGCGACCAGGTCGACGAACGTGTCCGCGCCCACTTGACGGGACTCGAAGCGGATGGTGGTCCGGGAGCCGAACAGGGGCGCGTCGCCGGCCAGGTCGAGTTCGATCAGATAAGCGGGATTGGCGATGAGCGCCGCGCGTTGGGCGGCCTCGCTTAGCGTCAGGTTCACTCGGGAATTGTCGCACCGTCAGCCCGGTCTCCCCAACCCCTGGCGGGGCCCGGCGACCGGGCCGACGGATGGGACGTTAGCGGGGGTCAGTTGGTGCGCGGCGCCGCCGAAGCGCGCGTGTTGGCTGGCCGCGAAGGAGCCTGGTCACGCTCCGGCGGGGCCTGGGGCTGTCGCGATGGTTCCGTGTCGCCGCCCCGCGGTGGCGCTTCAGGCCTTTCGGGCGCCTGAGGCGCCTGAGGCGCTTGGGGAGCCTGGGGCGCTTGGGGCGCTTGGGGCGACTCTGGCGCCTCCGGCGGTAGCAGCGGTGTCAACACGTCGGGTGAGGGTGAAGGCGAAGGGGAAGGGGACGGGGAAGGCGAGGTGCTGTTCGGTCCGATCAGCGGGACGCGACGGTCGCAGCCGTTTAGAGCGAAGAACGTGGCGAGCGCCGCGCCGCAGGCGATCAGAGCGGCCACAGCCGCGATCCAGATGGCGGTCTTCGACCGGCGCCGGCTCGCATGGCGGTGATCATCGCCCGCCGCGGGCGGCGGCTGGGACCACTGACGCTGCTGCCTGGAGCGAGGTGTGCCGGGCGTCGCCCCTGTCGGCGCGCCCGAGGGTTGGGCGAATGGTGTCACTGCGGGCGCCCAGGGCGGCGCGCCCGGCGGCATGCCGGTTGGAGCGACCAGCGGTGTGCCCGGTGGCGCGATGCGCGGGACTCCGGCCGACGCCACGGGCGGCGTGGCGTCCGGGACGCCGGGCGGCACGCGGCGTGAGACGCGCCACGGCGCGCCCCGCGGTCTGCCCAACGGGTCGCCCGGCGTCCCGTCCGCGCCGCCCTGTTCGGGCCAGTTGTCTTGCCATTCGCGTGGCGGTGGTCCTCCGGTCATCGTCGCCTCCTAGTGACGCTGGAAAAACGGTCGCGATCAAGCGTGCGCGCAATCACCAGCGCCCGCTGGGACACTCCGGAATTGTCCAAATCGGACCCGCGCGGAGCCCCGCCACCGTGCCACGCCCCGCCCCCACCTTGCTGGGCTGTCACCACCCCGCCGTGCCCGCCGCATCCCGCCGCCACCGCGCCACGCCCCGCCGCCACCTTACCGGGCCCCGCAGGGCCCGCCGCCACCTCGCCGCGCGCCGCAGTCGGGCTGAGGCGGACGGCATCGTCCATCTACGACTGGTCTGGCGTCTCGATCAAAGCGGGCGCCCGACCCGGCGTCAGGTCCACTTTGTCCCCCAGGAAAGTCGGCTTGGGTTTGATCAGGGCGTAACCGAAATCCTTGACCCGGGCGAGCGTCTCCCGCAGGTCGCGGCCGCGCTGCCCAGAGGAATGGCTGGCGGCGGCCACGCCATAGGCGTCGAGGCCCAAGGCCCGGGCGTCATGCAACGCGCGCGGCAGGTGGTAGCTCTGGGTCACCACCAGGATGCGCTTGGCTGAGAACACGTCCCGCGCGCGGTACATGGTCTCGTAGGTCGAGAACCCCGCATAGTCGAGGTAGACGTCGCCTGCGGGGACGCTGAGCGAGACCGCCTGGCGGTGCATCGCGGCGAGCTCGTTGTACTCGGCCCGCGAGTTGTCCCCCGAGGCGAGCAGGACCGGCGCCGCCCCAGCGTGGTAGAGCGCCGCCGCTGTGTCCATGCGCGACGCGAGCATCGGCGTGGGACGGCCGTCGGCGGTGATCCCAGCGCCGAGCACCAGGATCGCGTCGAACGGTTCTTCTCCCGCCAACCGCGCCGCGTCCTCCACGCTCACGGTCCGGGATGTGGCGGCCCGGGTCATCGTGAAATTGATCGCCGCGGTTCCCACAAGCGTCAAGACGACCAGCGCGGCCGCCGCGATCAGCGACCACCGGGTGATCCGCCGCCCACGCCCGGGTGGACGGCGCCGTCCATTCCCGCCAGCATGTGTTCCCGCTTGAGCGGTCCGCGGCGGCTCGACCACCCGATCCAGGGCCGACTCCTTCGCTTCTTCCATCCGCACGATGCTACCGGCGGCCGCCCGCACCGGTGGCGACGCGCGCGGCGCGGCACGAACCACACCCGCCGCTGCCGGGTCGAGGCTTAGCCTCGATCCACCGATCCTCGCCTACTGCGCCGCCCCAGCCAGGCACGCTGGACGCCCCTGACCAGCTCAACAGGCCGCCGGCCTGCCATCGCCGCCCAGGAACGCCCATCGCACCCGTCTAGTGCTGCTCGCTACGGCGATCATCGGTGGATCGAGGCTTAGCCACGCGGCGGCAGGCGATCGTCGAGCATGTCGATTCGGCGCTGGTGGCGCTCATCCCCCGAGAAGGGTTCGGCGACAAACGCGTCGATGATCGCGCGAGCCTCGGCCGTGGTGTGCTCCCGCGCCCCCAGACCGGCCACATTCGCGTCGTTGTGCTGGCGCGACAGCCGCGCGGTGCGCGGCGACCAGACCAACGCCGATCGGATGCCGCGGACCTTGTTCGCCGCGATCTGTTCCCCGTTGCCGGAGCCGCCGATCACCACGCCCAAGGAGCCCTTGTCAGCGGCCACCGCCTCGGCGCAAGCGAAACAGAACGGCGGGTAATCGTCCATCGGGTCGTATTCGAAGGCGCCGTGGTCGACCACATCGTGGCCCGACGCCCTGAGGTGCTCCTCTAGAGCGCGTTTCAACTCAAATCCGGCATGGTCGGAGGCGATGTGGATACGCATCCGCCCATCCTACGGGCGGGACTCTGGGACCCGCCGTGCCCCGGGACAGCCACATGGCCGGCCACTTGGCGCCGGGCCGGCCGCGCCACGGATCGCTGACGCCCGGGCGCTATAAGGTGGGGCAATGACAAATTCGGGCATCGCGCGGACGCATTTCGATCCGACATCGCGGCCGCAAGATGATCTGTTCCGCCATGTCAACGGCCGCTGGCTGGACACATTCGAGATCCCGCCCGACCGCGGCTCCGACGGCGCCTTCCGCGAGCTGCATGATCGAGCGGAGGAACAGGTCAAGGAGATCATCGCGGACCAGGACGCCGACAGCCTGGTTGGCGCGCTCTACGCCTCGTTCATGGACGCCGACCGCGTCGAGGCCCTCGGCCTGGCCCCCATCCTCCCCGAGCTGCAAGCCGTCGAGGAGGCGAGCGGCGCCGCAGCGCTCGCGACAGCGCTCGGCGGCCTCAGCCGCGTCGGGGTCGGCGGCGTGCTCGGGCTGTACGTGGACACCGACCCCGCCTATCCGAGCCGCTACGCGCTTCACTTGCACCAGGACGGGCTCGGCCTCCCCGATGAGGCTTATTACCGCGAAGACCAGCACGCCAAGGTCCGCGACGCCTACCGTGCGCACATCGCGCGCATGTTCTCCCTCGTGGCAGACGCCTTGCACGATGCCGACCGGCTCAGTCTCCTGTTCACCTCGCCCGGCGATGTGTCGGAGCGGGTTTACGCGCTAGAAGCACGCCTCGCCGCCGCCCACTGGGACGTGGTCCGCGACCGGGACGCCACCGCGACCTACAACCCCTTCGACTTCGCGGGGCTGCGCGCGCTCGCGCCGGGCTTCGACTGGGAGGAGTGGCTCACCGCGTTGTCTGGCCCCGTGGGCGACTCAGTCGACTGGGACCACCTGGTCGTCATGGAGCCGTCGTTCGTCCAGGAGCTGGCGGTCGCGTGGCGGGACGTGCCGCTCGCGGACTGGAAGCTGTGGGCGCTGTGGCGCGTCATCGGGACCCGGTCGGGGTTGCTGCCGGACGCGATCGTGCAAGCGTCGTTCGACTTCTACGGACGTGTGCTGAACGGGAGCGAACAACTGCGCGAGCGGTGGAAGCGCGGGGTGGCGCTGGTGGACGGCTCCCTGGGGGAGGCGGTCGGGCGGATCTATGTGGAACGGCATTTCCCGCCGGAGCACAAGGAACGGATGGTGCGGCTGGTCGGGGACCTGGTGGAGGCGTATCGCCAGTCGATCGGCCAGCTGGACTGGCTGGGACCGGAGACTAAACAACGGGCGCTGGAAAAACTCGAGCAGTTCACGCCGAAGATCGGCTACCCGGACAAATGGCGCGACTATTCGGCGCTGCGGCTGCGCGCGGACGACCTGGTGGGCAACGCGCGCGCCGCCGCGGCTTTCGAGACGGACCGGGAACTGCGCAAACTATCCGGGCCGGTGGACCGCGACGAGTGGTTCATGAACCCTCAGACCGTCAACGCCTATTACAACCCGGGCATGAACGAGATCGTGTTCCCCGCCGCGATCCTCCAGCCGCCGTTCTTCGACGCGGACGCAGAGGACGCCGCCAACTACGGGGGCATCGGCGGTGTGATCGGGCATGAGATCGGGCACGGGTTCGACGACCAAGGCTCGAAATACGACGGTGAGGGGCGGTTGGCCGATTGGTGGACAGACGCGGACCGGGCCGCTTTCGAGGAGCGCACCAAGGCTCTCATCGCGCAATACGACGCCTTCGCGTTGGACCTGCCAGACGGGCCGCGCCATGTCAACGGCGCCCTGACTATCGGGGAGAACATCGGGGACTTGGGCGGGCTCGCGATCGCGTGGTCGGCTTATCGGATAGCGCTGGGCCGCGCCGGCCTTGGCGAGGGACCCGTGGTCGACGGCATGACCGCCGCTGAGCGGTTCTTCTACGGCTGGGCGCAGTGTTGGCGGCAGAAATCCCGTCCGGAGCAGGAGGCCACCTTGCTGGCGATCGATCCGCATTCGCCGGCGCGGTTCCGGTGCAACGGAGTGGTTTCGAACCTGGACGCCTTTTATGAGGCTTTTGGGGTCGCCGAGGGCGACGCGTTGCACCTGCCGCAGAGTCAGCGGGTCACCATTTGGTGAGACGCCGCGCGGCGCCGGCGCCCCGCCGCAACCCGCCCGGGGACACGCCAA
>JAITLE010000008.1 GCA_031278075.1 Bifidobacteriaceae bacterium
GGTCGCGGCGGTCGGGATCTTCCCGACCGGGGCGTCGACCGTCGCTTCGCGCGGCCGGGGAGGCGCGCCGCGCGTCGGGAGGCGGCCACCCGAGGTCGATGGCCCGGCCGGAGCGGTCGGCGTCGGCGGCGCGGGTGTGACAGCGGGCGCGGCTGGAGCTGGAACGGCTGGAGCTGGAGCAGCCGCTGGGGCTGGCGCCTCAGGAGGGGCTGGAGTCGCTGGAGTCGACGCGGCTGGGGCGGCCGACCGGGGAGGCCGGTCCGGGGTGTCGCCGCGCTTAGGCAGCTCGCCGCCGCCCCGCTGCGCTAGGCGCACCGGCTGGAACGCCTCCGCGGTGGGCGGTGGCGCGGTCGCCTCGGACGGCTCCAAGGTCGGCTGCGGCGGCAATAACGGCGCGCCTTGGGTGCGCGGCGCTCTGGGCTCGGCCTCCGGCCTGTCGTCCACCAGCTTGGCCGGCACGCGGACGATCGCTGTGCAGCCGCGGGCGCCCTCGCCCTGGCCGGGCGCGAAGCTGACCCCCGCGCCGAGGCGGGCGGCGAGTCGCGCCACCACGGCCACGCCGAGACGTCCACGGGCCAGATCCTCCGCGCTGGGGCCCTCTTTGACGATGCGGTTCACCGCTGCGAGCTCTTGCGGGCTCATGCCGACACCGGTGTCGGCGACGGTCAGGACGACATCGCCGCGGTGGCTGGTCGCCCCCACTTCGACGGCGGCGCCCTCCGGGCTGAATTCGGTCGCGTTCTCGAGCAGCTCCGCCACCAAGTGGGCCAGGGGCACCACCGCGTAAGCCCTGATCATCGGGTCCCAATCCAGGGCGATGCGGATGCGCTCGTAGTGCTCGATCTGCGACGAGGCGGTGCGGACCACGTCGGAGACGGACAACGGGTCGCGGATGGCCCGCTCCGGGTCGCGTCCCGCGAGGATCATCTGCGTCTCCGCGCCGCGCCGCATCCTGGCCATCAGGTTGTCCAAGGCGAACAGCGCGAACAGCTTGTCCGGGTCCGTCTCCGACTGTTCCAACTCGTCCAGGATCTTCAGCGCGCGCCCCACCAGCGAGATCTCTCGCCTGGCGGCGGTGTTGATCGCCTGCGGGATGGCCTCCTCGACAGCGGAAGCCGCCCGCCGCGGCGGTGGTCCCTCCGGCAACGCGAGCGCGGGCGCGACCGCCGGCACACCGCCCGCGGGGGTGGGCGCAGGCGCGGGCGCGGCCAGAGGCGCCGGGGCAGCCGGGGGCGCCGGCCGAGGCGGCGCCGGTTCGGCGATGAGCGCGGAGAAAGGGACCGGCGGCTCGCCGACGGGCGGGCCCGCTGGCGCCGCCGGCAATGCCGGCGGCGCCTGGACGGGCTCGTTCAACCCGACAGGCGCCGGCCCCAAGGCGGCCACGGGGGGTGGCGGGAGGCCCGCGCCCCCCAAGGGCGCGGCTAGCTGGGGCTGCGCGCCGCCCGCCGGGATGTGGCCCACGACATCCGCGACGTCAGTTCGCAGGTCGCGGATGCCGCGCCGCATGGACACCAGGACCACGAGGCCCACCACCGCCAACAGAGTGAGGATCGCGCCGAGTTGCACCAAATTGGGGAAGCCAGCCAAGTCGACGAGCTGATCCAGCCCCGTCTCGGCCAGAACTTGGAGTGATCGCATCAGGCGCACAGTCCTTTCCTACCGTCCGACGGGAAGGTCGCCTTCTTGGTCTTGGGATCTACGATGTAGGGCCACTCGAAATCAGCCCACGCGATGCACTGTGCCATAGTGAAACGATACTGGTATTCGCGCTCTGGACCAGTCTCGCCGTCCCACGGTTGGCGCAGACGGCCACAGCCGCTGTAGACGGGTGGGGTGTTCTTCTCGCCGCTGCCCTTGCTCATCATCGATGTGTAGGTGCAGCCCATGAACTCTTCGCCGGCGAACCAGGCCTCGTGCGGCACGTCGTAGTCGCCATCGGGCATACTCGCCCTGTGCCCCGTCGAGCCGCGCGGGTTGTAGCCCTGGGAGAACAGCCTGCCGTCGGCTGTCCACCACAAGAAGTAGCCTTGGCCCGTCTGGAAACGCACCGCGTCAGTCACCGGGCTGCCGTCCCCGTATTTGACCGGTTGCATCGGGTAGTGCGGCAGGTACTCATATGAGACGTAAGGCGAGGAGGCGCCCCAGCCATACAACACCCTGTCCTCCGACAGCGCCACCATCGCGGTGAACGTGCAGGACAGCTGGACAAGCTTCGTGTCCACGGGCTGGTCGGCGTAGGCGGGGCTCCGGGCTTGATCGTCGCATTGGGACGACTTGGCGGTGGTGCACAGCCGCGCGAGCGCCTGGGCGTGCTCCTTGCCCCACGTCAGCACTCGGCCGGTGGAGAGCAACGCGGCGCCGAAGTAGATGCCGGAGTGCACCTGAATGATGTATTCGTCCGGGTTCTCGTACCGGAACCAGGGCGCCAAAGCGGTCGAGGGCATCGCGATGACCGCTTTTGACGAGCTGGGCGACTGCCCAGCGGAATGCTCGTAACCGCCCTCATCGGCTGCGGGACGCTCGTAGCCGTCGGAGTAACCGAAGTACCAGACTTCGCCGTCCTCCAAAATCACCCAGTAGTTCTCGTAGCCGCCCTCGAGTTGGATGGGCTTCTTGCCTTCCAGGGTCGGGTCCGGCAGGCCCTCGACCAGGTAGGCCCCGCCTTCGGCGCCGCGGGCCCCATAGAGCCAGTCGCCCCAAGAGTAGACGTAGCCATCCTTGGTGACCGCCGCGCCGGCGCTGTGCGTGGCGGACAGCAACGCCACATTGCACAGGTCGGGTTTGGTCGTGTCGTTCCACTTCCCGCCGATCTTCACCTTCTTCGGCGGCCAAGAACCGCCCGTGCCGCTGCGGCCTGAGACGCTGCCCGTCCCGTCGCGCTTGGCATACGAGCCCCAGCCCCACACGCAGCCCTCGAAGTCGACCGCGTTGAAGTTGTAAATCTGGCCCGACATCTCCGTGATGCCGCCCACAGGCAGCCCCTCCACGGCTGAGGGGGGATAGTTGTTGTACTCGCTGTCGTTGACGCCGGCATCGCCGCCGGATATGCCGTAATACGCGAGGCCCCAGACATAGGCGGTGTTGTTGACCACGTCGATCCCGGTGTCCACCGACCGCCTGTCCCGGCGCGCCTCGAATTCGACCAG
>JAITLE010000035.1 GCA_031278075.1 Bifidobacteriaceae bacterium
CCGTCAACCTGTCGGGGACGCGTTGTCGCAGGTCAGGGCCCTGCGAGGGTTTTGGTCCGGTTGGCACCGATCCGGGCGGGCGTCACCATTCCTACACTTCTCTCCCCAGAGCCGAGAAGTGTAGAGTTCCGCGACCCGCGCCGCGGCCCGCGCTGAGATGGATAGCCCAGCGGCGGTCGGGTGAGGCCGTGGAGGGGACCGGGTGAGAGAATCGTCCGCGACATGAAGATCTTTGCGGGGCGCCGGCGCGCCAAGACGGGCGTGGACAGCGGCGTGGCCGGTCCCGCCCGCGTGGGCGCACGCACCAAGAGGCTGACCGGGCGGCTGCGGCCCGGTGACATCGCTGTGATCGACCACGCGGACCTGGACCGGCTCGCGGCTGAGGAACTGGCGGCGACGCGGCCGGCGGCGGTGCTGAACGCGGCGCGGTCGGCATCGTCCGCGTTCCCGAATTTGGGGCCGGAGATCCTGGTCAACGCGGGAATCCCGCTGGTCGACGGCCTGGGCGAGGCGGTCATGACAATACCCGAGGGACGCGAGGTGGTCGTGGACCTGACCACCGGCGAGGTGCGGCAGGGCGGCGCGCTGGTCGCGACCGGCCAACCGCAGGGCGCCACGAGCGTCGCCGAAGCTCAGGCCGCCGCCAGAGAGGGGCTCTCCGAGCAGATCGCCGCGTTCGCGGCGAACACGATGGCGTACCTGGAACAGGAGGCGGCGCAGTTCCTGGACCGGCAGGCCGTGCCCGATGTGCGGACTGAGATGGACGGCTGCACCGTCTTGATCGTGGTGCGCGGCTACCACTACCGGGAGGACCTGGATGTGTTGCGGCCGTTTGTGCGGGAGTCGCGGCCGGTCATAATCGGGGTCGACGGCGGCGCGGACGCGGTGGTGGAGGCGGGCCTCAAACCGACGCTGATCGTCGGCGACATGGATTCGGTGAGCGACGCGGCGCTGCGCTGCGGCGCGGAACTCGTGGTCCACGCCTATCCGGACGGCCGGGCGCCGGGCGCGGAGCGGCTGGACCGGCTCGGGCTCGAATACCGGGTCGTCCCCATGGTGGGGACCTCGGAAGATGTGGCGATGCTGATCGCGGACGACAAGGGCGCCGCGCTGATCGTGGCTGTGGGCACCCATCTGACGCTGCTGGAGTTCCTCGACAAGGGGCGGGCGGGGATGGCCTCGACCTTCCTGACACGGCTTCGCGTGGGCGCCAAGCTAGTCGACGCGAAGGGCGTCTCGCGGCTCTATCGGCGCGGCGTGTCTAACTGGCAGTTGGCGGCGCTGCTTCTAGCGGGGATGGTGGCCCTGGGCGCGGCGGTGGGCTCGACCGCGTCGGGGCAGACGCAATTGGGACTAATCGGCGCTGTTTTCGACGATCTGTGGGCTTGGCTCAAGGGGGTTTGGAACTGATGATCAATTTTCGGTACCACGTGGTGTCTTTGGTGGCCGTGTTCCTGGCGCTCGCAGTGGGGATTGTCCTGGGCGCCGGGCCGCTTAAAGAGCCCATCGGCGCCACGTTGGCTGAGCAGGTCAGCGCGTTGCGCGCCGAGAAAGACGCGCTGCGGGACCAGTTCCAGGCCGCCAGCGACCGCGGCGCATGGGCGGACGCCGAGTTCGCCGGGCTCGCGCCTGCCGCGTTGGACGGGATGCTCACCGGCCGGCCGGTGGCCGTCGTCACGATCGGGTCGGAACTCGATTCGCGGGCGGAGGCGCTCGAGCGGGCGATTGCGTTGGCGGGAGCGATCCCGGCCGGGCAGGTTCACATCAAGGACGCCTTGTTGAACGGCTCGGCTGACGCCCGCGCGGCGCTCGCCGACCAATTGACCCCGAACCTGATCGGGATCTCCCCGGCGGCGGACGACCAAGCTGTGATCGCGGCCGGCCTGGCCCAAGCGCTGGCGGGCTTGACCGGTCCGGCCCGAGGATCCGAGCCCGCCCCGCAGGACGAGGACCCGGACGAGGACCCGGGCGCCGATCCTGAGCCCGGATCGAACGCGGATCCGGCCGCGGGGGCCGAACCCGACGGCGACGCGGACGCGGGAAGCGGCTCGGCGGACGGACCCGGCGACCAGCCCGATCCGGCCGCGACCGCGGGCGAGACCGACCCGGACAATCCGAACGGTCAGGACAATCCGGACGACCCGGGCCCGGGCGGCCCAGATGACACGGGCGCCGGCGACTTAGCCGCGGCGGCCGCGGCCGCGCGGGCCTTGGAACTGTGGACCACGCTCGAGGGCTCCGGGCTGGTCGCCGGCGCCCCCACCGAATCGGCCGCGGCGGTGGTTGTTCTGGCCGGCCCGTACATCCTGGACCCGACGGCGATCGACGAGGCCGAAGTCACCGCCGCCCGCGAGGCCGCCAGCTTGACGATCCCGCGGGCGCTGGCCGCAGAAGGCCTGGTCACCGTGGTGGCGGGGCCAGACCAGACCGGAACGGATCTCGTGCGCCGAGTGTTGGGGGATTCAGGGCTCAAAGGCGCGGTCTCGGTGGTCGTCGCGCCGCTGGCCTTCGCCGAGGCCATAACCGCGGTCTGGGCGGTGGCGGCCGGCATGGGCGGAGTGCGCGGCGCCTGGGGGCTCATCGACGGCGAGTCCACGCTGCCAGCCCAACTCCCCGCGCCAGTCCCGCCGCCGCCCGAGCCCC
>JAITLE010000134.1 GCA_031278075.1 Bifidobacteriaceae bacterium
GCGGCTGGGCTGCGGCCGCCGGGGCAGGGTCGCCGGGGCTGGCGCCCCCGCAGCCCCCGTCGCAGCCCCGCAGGCCGCCCACCCAGACCAAGCGTCACGAGTTAGGGGGTTTTGGCGACTTTTGTGCCCCTCGACCCGAGTTTTGGCGACTTTTGCGCCCCCCGACCCGAGTTTTGGCGACTTTTGCGCCCCCCGGCCCGAGTTTTGGCGACTTTTGTCCCCGGGGTCCACGCGTATCGCCTGGTCAGAGGTCTATGCGCGTGTCGGGCAGGCACAAAAGTCGCCACGATTCGGCTTCGGGGACACAAAGGTCGCCATTCTTCGCTTGTCACGGCGTGACAGCGGTGGCCTGGGCCCACCCGACCGGCCCGGCCACAAGGCCCCAAACCCAGTCAATCCCGGTGACGCCACGCCGCCCAAAACCCGCGCCGACTGACACCACCCCAGCTCAAGCCCGTCACCGGCAGCGCCACTAAGACCCTTAGGGCGCGAGATCACCAGCCCGCGATTGTCCACTCGGCGCGGTGGCTGGCGCCCGGCTCAAGCCAAACCAGGTCGACGCCGGAGTTGAACGCGTCCGGCGGGCACGTCATCGGCTCCACGGCCAACCCAAGGCGGTTGACGGACGGATCGGGCAGGTCCGCGGTGTGCACCTGCACCCAAGGGCAGGCCTGGTCCCAAGCGATCGAGACGCCCGAGCCCGCCGGATGCCGCACCGTCGCGACCGCCCGCGACTGCCCGTCCGGCCCATCCGACCACTCGATCCCGCCGAAAGCGTGGTCGATCTCGATCGCGCCCAGCACCCGCTCCGTCCGGAAATCGAAATCGAGCCCGTCGACCGCTCGAGTCTCCCCTGGCAGCAGCCTCGGGCCCTCCACTTCGATGAACGAGCTGGCCGGGAGCGTCAACGACCACGCGTCGAGCGGTCCCGGCCCCGCCACCAAATAGGGGTGCGGACCGCAGCCGTATGGCGCCGCCTGCGCGCCCACGTTCGTGGCCGTCACGCTCCAGGAGAGTCCGCGCACGGCATCGACCACGTATTCGACACGCGAGACAAGTCGATACGGGTAGCCGGTTTGCGGCTCGATCACCGCCTCCAACACCACCCCGTTGGACGATGCCGACCGCTCCGCGAAGCTCAACCAGCGCGCCAGCCCGTGGAGCGCATGGCCCCGACTGGCCTCGTTGAGGGGAAGCTGGCGCGGCTCGTCGCGGTCCGTCCAACGCCCGTCGATCACGCGGTTCGGCCACGGGGCGAGCACGGCGCCACGGTAGCGGGGACGTAGCTGGTCGGCGTCGAACGGCACGACGAGGTCACGCCCGTCGAGGGTGAGGGAACGTAGAGTGGCGCCCACCGAGGCCACGACGGCCCGATAGCTCCCAGCGCGGATGACGCGCTGCGCGCCGCTCACAGGGATGGAAGGTTGGGGACCGTTGGGCTGGGCGGATGGAAGAGGGGCCACGGCTCTGATTGTGCCGCTCGCCGTCCGAAAAACTGCCGATATCGCCCGGGCGAGCCGCGTTTTGCCTGCCAAACCACCCCGTTTGCCCCGCCCGCGCCACCCCGGCCGCCCGGGCGCCAGGCCCTTTTCCCGCATCAGGGTCCACCGCGTGTGAAAGTATGGGGGGCGTGCTCAAGGCTTGAGCATGTGCCGCTGGGGCCAGGCAACACCCTCGCGGCGCCTTTCACTACGGATCGTCCGGCACGTACCTGCCGGTGAAGGGAAGTATTGCCATGGCAACTGTGACATTCGACGGGGCCACCCGGATTTACCCGGGCACCGAACGGCCAGCCGTCGACCACCTCGATCTGCACATCGAGGACGGGGAGTTCCTGGTCCTGGTCGGCCCGTCCGGCTGCGGGAAGTCCACCTCGCTGCGGATGCTCGCCGGCCTGGAGGAAGTCAACGACGGGCGCATCCTGATCGGTGAGAAGGACGTCACCGACGTCCAGCCGAAAGACCGCGACATCGCGATGGTGTTCCAGAACTACGCTCTCTATCCGCACATGACCGTCGCCGACAACATGGGTTTCGCCCTGAAGATCGCGGGCATGCCGAAGGATGAGATCCGCAAGCGGGTCGACGAAGCGGCCCGCATCCTGGACCTCGGGGATTACCTGGCGCGCAAGCCGAAGGCGCTGTCCGGCGGTCAGCGCCAGCGCGTGGCGATGGGCCGCGCGATCGTGCGCAATCCGAAGGTGTTCCTGATGGACGAGCCGCTCTCGAACCTGGACGCCAAGCTCCGCGTCTCGACCCGCACCCAGATCGCCTCGCTGCAGAGGAACCTGGGCGTCACCACCGTGTATGTCACCCACGACCAGACTGAGGCTCTGACGATGGGCGACAGGATCGCGGTCCTCAAAGACGGGCTGTTGCAGCAAGTCGGCTCGCCGCTGGTGTTGTACGACAAGCCAGCCAACGCGTTCGTCGCCACGTTCATCGGTTCTCCGGCCATGAACATCGGCACGTTCCCGGTCCGCGACGGATCGGTCTTGATCGGCGACGCCGTGGTGCGGCTGAGCGAAGCGGTGCTGGCCGCGATCACTCCAGAGGACGACGCCAAGCTGACCGTCGGTTTCAGGCCCGAGAACTTGGAACCCGCGGCCGCCGGCACACCCGGCGCGATCCCCGTGGAGATCCTGATCGTCGAAGAGCTCGGTTCCGACGCTTACGCTTACGGCACACTCAAGGCGACCGACCCGGCGACCGCCGGCCTACAGGGCGAATCGGTGATCGCCCGGGTCAATCCCCGCGAGATCCCACGCAAGGGCGATGTCGTCTACCTGTCGATCCGGCCGAACGAGCAGCACAACTTCTCGGCCGCGACCGGCGAGCGTCTACCCGACTGAGCCCGCCCGCGCCAACTGCGGCCGGGGGCGCGCAGCGCCCCCGGCCGTTCTCCCCGTCTCCAACCAACTGACATGGATGAACGGAGGAGTTCCGAAATGCCCCAGGCACTCACCATTTCCGCGGTCCGACCCGACCCGGCGTTGTTCGACCTGCCTTGGAGCCTGCCGTTGGAACAGTGGCCCGAGGACGTCATCTTGGCGTTGCCCCGGGGCATCTCCCGCCACGTCGTCCGGTTCGTCAAACTCTCGAACCGGGTGCTGGCGATCAAAGAGATCGCCGCGTATCCGGCGGCGCGCGAATACAACCTTCTAAAGGAACTCGCTGGGCTGGACGCGCCGTCCGTCGCGCCCGTCGCCGTGGTCTCGGGACGGACCGGGGCAGACGACGAGCCGCTAGACGCGGCGTTGTTGACGGAGCATTTGCAGTTCTCGCTGCCGTACCGGGCGCTGTTCTCGTATCGTCTTCGGCCAGACATGGCCACCCGCCTGCTCGACGCGTTGGCGTTGCTGATCGTCAGGCTGCACCTGATCGGGTTTTACTGGGGTGACGTGTCCCTCTCGAACACTCTGTTCCGGCGGGACGCGAAGGAGTTCTCGGCGTACCTGGTGGACGCCGAGACCGGCGCTCTGCACGACGCGCTGACTGACGGGCAGCGGGCCTATGATCTGGACCTGGCCCGCACCAACGTCATCGGCGAGCTGATGGATCTGGAAGCCGGCTCCATGCTGGAGGACGAACTGGACCCGATCGCGGTCGGTGATTTCTTGGTCGACCGCTATGACCAGTTGTGGCGGGCTTTGACCGAAGAGGAGACGATCTCATCTGACGCGCGTTGGCGCCTCCAGGATCGCATCAACCGGCTCAACGATCTGGGCTTCGACGTGGCCGAGATGTCGATGTCCACCAGCCCGGACGGCACTGTGCTGCACATTCGCCCGCAGGTGGTGGACGCCGGCCACCATTCGCGCCGGTTGTTCCGCTTGACCGGCCTCGACGTGCAGGAAAACCAAGCCCGGCGTCTCCTCAACGATCTGGACACGTACCGCATCCACTCCGGTCAGCAGGATGTCGAAGAGGATTTCGTGGCGCATGACTGGCTGATGCACGTCTTCGAGCCCGCGGTCCGCGCTGTGCCGCGCGCCCTGCGCGGCAAACTCGAACTCCCGCAGATTTACCACGAGATCCTTGAGCACCGGTGGTTCATGTCACAGCGGGAGTCCCGTTTCGTGCCGCTCGAAGAGGCGGTCGCGAGCTACATCGACAACGTGCTCAGCCACCGCCGCGACGAATCGGAGCTGATCCTCGCGGACACTCTCCAACTCCCCGCCGCCGACGACGTCCCCATGGGCTAGCGGTCCCCCGAGCGGCCCGGATCAGGCCCGCCCGCCAGGGCCGCGAGTTCTCGGCCCAGACGTTTGCTCGCCCGCCGAGAGACCCAAAACTGCTTGACGAGGGCCGCTGTGCCGCGCCAGAAACGGCCGTTCACCTGGGTCAGGATAGCTTCAGCCATGCCCGAGGAGACCATCCCGCCCGTCACCTTCGGCAGCGCCCGGAACGGCATGGCAAGCGCGAACAGGAGCACGATGTCGACCTGGCCGCGCGCCTCCGCCCGCCGCAGCCGGCGTCTCAAGACCCTTCCGACAAGGCGCGCCAACCAGCTTCTCGCCAGGGGCAGATCACCCAACGGGTCGTCGAGCCGCAGCGCCCGCCGCCGCGGGCTCGCCGCCCCAAGGTCGCGGCGCCGCTGCTCGCTGTCGTCGCCGATGGGCGCCTGGGCGGCTACCGGGGCGGTCCCACCGGCTGAGGGCACGGCATCGTACATCGCCTGAAGTTTGATGTCCTGAGCGTCGGCGCCGATCATGACCGTCACCGGGCCGACAGGGACCGGCGACCACGCGTCGGCGCGGGCGTCGAAATGACGGAAGGTGTAGCGGTCGAAGGGGATCTCGACGCGGGCGTGCTCACCGGGGGCGAGCTCCACGCCGACGAAACCCTTCAACTCGCGGCTGGGGCGGGGCGCCTCGGGCGCCGCAGGGTGGCCGATGTACAACTGGGCGACCGCGCGGCCCGGGCGCGCGCCGGTGTTCGCGACGACAAAACTGGCGCCCCTGGGGGCGACCACCAGGTCCGAATACGCGAACGTGGTGTAGGTGAGGCCGAAGCCGAACGGGAAACGCACAGGCTGCGCGGCCGTGGTGTAGTGACGATAGCCCACCTGGTGGCGTTCGCGGTACTCCGCGTGCCGCGCGGTGGCCGGGAAACAGTCGCTGTTCGGGGCGTGGGCCAGCTCCAACGGGTGCGTCTCCGCCAGGCGGCCGGACGGCAGCTCAGCCCCGGTGATCAGGTCGAGGACCGCCTCCGCTCCGGCCCCACCGCCCAGACCGGCGTAACACAGCGCGTCACACGCGTCCAGCCAGGGCGTCTCCACGACGCCGCCCGCGGCGAGGACCGCGACGACGCCTTCGCCCCGCCCCGCGAGCGCGTCGATCAAGGCGAGTTGCGCCGCCGGCAAGCTGAGATGGGAGCGGTCGAGGCCCTCCGATTCGGCGGTCTCCTCGAGACCCAGATAGAGCAGCACCACGTCGGCGCCGTCCGCGGCGGCGACCGCCTCGGCGATCAGGGCCGCGTCGGGCGGCGCGCCGCGACGGTAGCCAGGCGCGAAAGCCACCAGCTCCAGGCGCGTGGCGCCGACGGCGTCCAGGGCGGAACGCAGTCTGATCGGGTTGACCTGCGACGATCCGGCGCCCTGGTATCTCGGGGCGCGGGCCAGGTCCCCAAGCAGCGCGACCCGTGTGCCCGCGGCCAGCGGCAGCAAGCCGCCTTCGTTCTTGAGCAGCACCGTCCCGCGGGCGGCGGCCCGGCGCGCCAAAGCGTGGTGAACGTCGTCAAGACCACCCTGAGCTGCCGGAACGGCTTCCCCCGGGGCGGCGGCCGGCCCGCGGGCGGCGTCGATGCGCCGCGCCAGCGTGATGACCTCGGCCACGCGCGGGTCCAGCTCGGATTCGGCCAGGTCCCCCGCGGCCAGCGCACACATGATCCGGTCGACCGAATCCAGTCCCGGTGAAGGCATCTCGAGAGTCCCACCCGCCCGGATCTCGGCCACAGGGTCGCCCGCGGCCCCCCAGTCGGACACGACCAGACCGTCGAAGCCCCACTCGTCGCGCAGGACACGCCGCAACAAGAACGGGTTCTCGTGCGCGTACACGCCGTTGACCTTGTTGTAGCTCGTCATGATGGCCCACGGCCGTCCTTGACGCACCGCGATCTCAAAGCCCGTCAGATAGATCTCCCGCAAGGTGGCCTGATCCACCACCGAGTCGCTCGCCATGCGCCGCGACTCCTGGCTGCCCGCCGCGAAATGTTTGGGACACGCGGCCACGCCGGTCGATTGGACTCCGCGGATGAAGCCGGCGGCCAGGACGCCGGCGAGGTACGGATCCTCGGAGAAGTATTCGAAGTTCCTCCCGCCCAGGGGGCTCCGTTTGATGTTCAAGCCGGGCCCCAGCAACACGTCGACGCCGCGTTCCCTGGCCTCCCGCCCGATCGCCCGGCCGACATCCTCGACCAGCGCCGGATCCCAGGTGTTCGCCAGCGTCACCGCTGTCGGGAAACAGGTCGCCGGGACGGCCGGCCCGAGGCCCAGGTGGTCAGCCGAACCAGCCTGCCGTCGCACGCCGTGCGGCCCGTCCGAGAACCACAAGGACCGCAGGCCGATCCGCGGCGCCGCCCGCGTCTCCCACACGTTCTTGCCGCTGAGCAGCGCAGCCTTCTCCAGCGGCGCCAACGCGGCCAGATCCGCTGCGAGGGCGCCAGCCCACCCAGTCAAGGGCGCTTGGGCAAGGGCGCCGCGCGGCGCTGCTTGGCCACCTCATAGAGCACGATCCCGACCGCGACAGCCGCGTTCAACGATTCCGTCGCGGCGTCGATCGGCACCGCGACGGTCAAATCGCAGGCCTCGCGGGTCAGCCGGGCGAGCCCCTTGCCCTCCGAACCGACCACGACCACGAGGGGGCCGGTGGCGAGGTCGAGCCGGTCGGCATCGGCCACCCCTTGGGCGTCCAAGCCGACGACGAACGCGCCCTCCTGTTTGCACAGTTCCAAGGCGGCGACCAGGTTGGTGGCGCGCGCGACCGGCACGCGCGCCGCCGCGCCCGCGGAGACCTTCCACGCTGTCGCGCCCATCTGGGCGGAGCGGCGCTCGGGGATGAGCACGCCGTGCGCGCCGAACGCCGCCGCCGAACGGAGGCTCGCGCCCAGGTTGTGCGGGTCGGTGACCTGGTCCAACGCGACGATCAAGGCAGGCGTGCCGGCCTGATCCGCGCGGGCGAGGAGGTCTCGCACACTGGCGTACTGGTAGGGCGCGACGCGCAACGCGACGCCTTGGTGGACGGCGCCCAGGCGAGCGTCGAGCTCCCGCTTGGTGACCTGCGCGATCTCGACGCCCCTGGCTCCGGCCAGATCCAGCGCCTCGCGGACCCGTTCGTCCATCTCGATGCCTTGAGCGATGTCCAGCCTGATTGCCGGCACGTTGGCGCGCAGCGCCTCGACCACGGAGTTGCGTCCGATGACGTGCTCGGCCTGCTTCTTGGCGGCGCCGGTCCCACCCGCCTCCTGGGCGGCGGACGCCCGGGCCGGCTTCTGCGGGGCCGCTTGAGACCTGCGCTCCGATTCGGCTTTGCGCTTCGCGGCGGGATGATACGGGCGGTCTTCGGCCTTCGGCGTTGGGCCGCGCCCCTCAAGCGCCCGCCGGTTCTTGCCCCCGGTGCCCTTGGTGGGGCCCTTCTTCGAGCCCGGGCGGCGCACCGCGCCGCGGCGTTTCGAGTTCCCGCGCATGGCGACCAAGCCTACCGGCCGGCATCGGACGCCACTTCCCTATGGGCTGTCCGTGCCGGCGCCGTGGCTCGGCGCGCCCCCAAGCGGAACGACGCGACGGCTGACACCCCAGGCGAGGAGTCCCTCAAGGGACCCGAGGCGCTATTGAGCGACCTCCCAGCGGACTCCCGCCGGCGAATCCTCCACCTGGATGCCCGCAGCGGCCAGTTGGTCCCGGATCGCGTCCGCGGCGGCGAAATCCCGCGCCGCCCGCGCCTCCGCCCGCGCCTCCAACCGTTCGCCGACCAGCGCCTCCAAGGCGGCGCCCACCCGGCCCGAGGCCGCCACGCCCGAAGCCCAATAAGGATCCAGCGGATCCAAGCCCAGCACCGTCAGCATGGCCCGCACCTCGCCCAGGGCCGCCGCGGCGTCCGCGTCCTGGTACTCGGCTAGGGCGGCGTTGCCGCGCCGGACGGAATCGTGCACCTGAGCTAACGCGGCGGCTGTGCCCAAATCGTCATCCATCGCGGCGACAAACGCCTCCGGCAGCATGCGACCCGGCGCCCCGCCCGCCCCCAACCGCTCCGCTGCCCGGCGCGCGAACCCGGCGATCCGCTCCCATGCGGCCGTCGCCTCCGCGATAGTGGCGTCGGAGAACTCGAGCGTCGAACGGTAATGCGCGGCCAACAAGATGTAGCGCAACGCGACCGGCTCGGCCCGCTTCAGCAACACGTCCGCACGCAAGGTGTTGCCGAGGCTCTTCGACATCTTCACCCCGGCCTGCGTGACGAAAGCGTTGTGCACCCAATACCGCGCGAAGCCGTAACCCGCGGCACGCGACTGCGCCTGCTCGTTCTCGTGATGCGGGAAACGCAGATCAAGCCCGCCGCCATGGATGTCGAACGTCTCCCCCAAGTACCGCAACGCCATGGTCGAGCACTCGAGGTGCCAGCCCGGCCGGCCCCGACCCCACGGTGCGGCCCACGAGGCGTCCCGCGGTTCGGACGGCTTGGCGGCCTTCCACAACGCGAAATCGTGGGGATCACGCTTGTCGAGCTCCTCTGGGGCGCCGTCCGCGCCCGGGATCAGATCGGCGAGCCGCTGATGAGTGAGCGAACCGTAATCCGGGTAGGAGCTGACGTCGAAATACACGTTCCCCACATCGCCCGCGTAGGCGTGGCCCCGCTGGATCAGCCGATCCACGAACTCGATCATCTCCGGCGCCACGCCAGTCGCGCGCGGCTCATAAGTCGGCGGCCGCACCCCCAACGCGTCATAGGCCGCGGTGAACGCACGCTCCCAGCGCTGCGCCCACGCCCACCACTCCCAGCCCGCCTCCGCCGCTTTGCGCAGAATCTTGTCGTCGATGTCGGTCACATTCCGGATGAACGTAACGCTGTCGCCGTGCCATTCCAACCAACGGCGCAACACGTCGAACACCACCGCGGGCCTCAGATGACCGATATGGGGCGCGTCCTGGACTGTCGCCCCGCACTGGTAAATCCCGACGTGGCCGGCCACCAACGGGGTGAACGGGCGCACAGCGCCGGACGCGGAATCGTGCAGCGAAAGGGTCATGCGCCAAGGCTACTTGCCGCCGGTCGCAGCAGACACGTCGCGAGCGCCGCGAGCCCCTCGCCCCGACCCGTGAAACCCATCCCGTCCGTTGAGGTCGCGCTCACGGTGACAGTTGTGCCCAACACGTGCCCGATGCCGACCTCCGCCTCCCCGCGCCGCGTCCCGATTCGCGGCCGCTCGCCTATGATTTGGACCGCGGCGTGCTCGATCTCAAAGCCCCGGGCGCGCACCTCCCGGGCCACGCGTTCAAGGAACAGCGCCGACGGGGCGTCCGCGAACTCGGGTCTGGCCGTGCCGAACAGCGCGCCGATGTCACCCAAGCCAGCGGCCGAGGCCAACGCGTCGACTAGGGCGTGCGCGGCCACATCTCCGTCGGAATGACCCGCCAAAGCCCTCTCACCGGGCCACTCCAGCAACGCCAGACGTAAGATCCTGGCCGGGTCGTCACTGAACCGGTGGGCGTCGAAGCCCTGCCCGACGCGCCATCCGGTGGGCGCCGCCCGCTCGCGGGCGGCGGGCCCTCGGCCGTCCAACTCCCGTGTCCCCGGCCCTAAACGCGGCCCTTGAGCCGCCGCGTCACGCGGCGGCCGCCGCGCCCCGACCAGCGGTTCTAGTTGAAGCCGTGAGGATCTCATCCAGGCGCTCCAGGGCCACCAACTCGTCGGTGTTCTCCGCGAGCGCCAGCTCCGAGATCAAGATCTGCCGGGCGCGCGCCAACATGCGCTTCTCGCCAGCGCTGAGGCCCCTGTCGGCGTCGCGGCGGGACAAGTCACGCACCACCTCAGAGACCTTGATCACGTCCCCGGAAGCGATCTTCTCAACGTTCGCCTTGTAGCGGCGCGACCAGTTGGTCGGCTCCTCTTTGACATCGGCTTGGAGCACCTCGAAGACGCGTTCCAGGCCTTCACGGCCCACGACGTCCCGCACGCCGACCATTTCGACGTTCGCCGCGGGCACCTCAATCGTGAGGTCGCCCTGGGTCACCCGCAGCTTCAAGTAGAGCACCTCCTCACCTCGGACGGTGCGTGTGGTGATCTCCTGTATGAGTGCGGCGCCATGGTGTGGGTAAACCACAGTCTCGCCAACTGCAAAAGCCATAATCCGTGTCGTTTCCCCTCTCGCGGCCAGCCAAGTTTAGCACGCAGCCTCCTCGGCTGGCCGCGGGAAGGACGAAATGGCCGACCGGCACGGCCAATACGCTTAAGCCTTGCCCTGGTTCGCGACCGCCTGGATCGCGGCCTTGGCCGCCTCGGGGTCCAAGTAGGTCCCGCCAGGATTCAGCGGTTTGAGGTCCTCGCCGAGATCGTAGACCAACGGAATGCCCGTGGGGATGTTCAGCCCGGCGATGGCCTCGTCGGAGATGCCGTCCAGGTGCTTGACCAACGCCCGCAGCGAGTTGCCGTGGGCAGCGACCAGCACCGTCAGGCCCGCCACCAGATCGGGGACAATCGCCTCGCGCCAATACGGGAGCGCCCGCTCCAAGACGTTCTTGAGCGCCTCGGTGCGCACCAGCGGCGCGTCGGCGTACCGCGGGTCGGCGTCCTGCGAATACTGCGAGCCCAGTTCGATGGGCGGCGGCGGCGTGTCATACGACCGCCGCCACACCATGAACTGGTCCTCGCCGTACTCGTCGCGGATCTGCGTCTTGTTCTTGCCTTGCAGCGCCCCGTAATGCCTCTCGTTGAGCCGCCAGGAACGCTTGACCCCGATCCAGTGCCGGTCGGCGGCGTCCAAAGCCAGGTTCGCAGTGGTGATCGCGCGCCGCAGCAGCGAGGTGTGCAAGATGTCCGGCAAGATGCCGGCGCCCGCCAGCAGCTCACCGCCGCGCGCCGCCTCGGCGCGCCCCTTCTCCGACAGGGGCACGTCGACCCATCCGGTGAACAGGTTCTTGGCGTTCCATTCGCTCTCGCCGTGGCGGAGCAACACAAGCTTGTGAGACATGTCTCCACTCTTTCCTGCCAGCCGCCGACCCGGCGGCCTTGACCTGCTGGCTTGTCGCTCAGCGGGTCGCGTCGTAGGCCTGGCGGACTTCGACCGGGATGCGGCCCCGGTCAGAGACCTCCAGCCCCTGGCCGCGCGCCCACGCGCGGATCACGCCTGCGTCGTCCGCGCCGCCCTTGGTCCGTCCGCCGCGGCTGACCGACCGGTTCTGCTTGAAGCGACGGCCAGCGTCGACCCAAGGCTTGAGGGCGGCGCGCAACTCCGCCGCGTGCTCCGTGGTCAGGTCGATCTCGTACCTGGCGCCGTCGAGAGCGAACGACACGGTCTCCTGGGCCACCTGGCCATCGAGATCGTCGATCTTGAGATATTGGACACGTTGCACCATCGGGCGGTCTCCTATCGGTTGTGAAATGCGCTCCACGGTTGGGGCGCGGGTTTGCTCAGATGACAAGGAATAGCATAACGGGTCATTTCGACAGCCTTGGGGGATAGGTCCGACGCGGCGGTCCCCCGGGGCCGCCGCCACCGATTAAGCCTGCGGCTTGACCAGCGGGAACAAAACCGTTTCGCGGATTCCGAGGCCAGTAATCGCCATCACCAGCCGGTCGATCCCGAGCCCCATGCCGCCCAGCGGAGGCAGGCCGTACTCAAGGGCCGCCAGGAAGTCCTCGTCCAGATTCATCGCCTCCTCGTCGCCGGCCTTGCCTTGGGCGGCCTGCGCCTCGAACCGCTCCCGCTGGACCACCGGGTCGATCAGCTCTGAATAGGCGGTCGCCAGCTCCATTCCGCGAACATACAGGTCCCACTTCTCCACCAGCCCGGCCGCAGAGCGATGGTCCCTGGTCAGCGGCGACGTCTCGACCGGGTAGTCGAGCACGAAGGTCGGCGCCCAGATGTGGCGTCCCACCAGATCCTCGAACAATTCTTCGACCAACTTGCCGTGACCGGCCCCTTCGGGGTGCCGCACACCGTGAAGCTGCGCCAGGCGCCGCAGGTGTTCCACCGGCGTGGCCGGAGTGACCTCCTCGCCCAAGCGGTCGCTGAGCGACCCGTAGAGAGTGACGCGGGGCCAAGTTCCCCCGAAACTGTAGGGGACGGCATCGTGCGACGTGACCGTCTCGGAGCCGGCGACAGCCCGCGCGGCCGCCTGCACCAGGCGCTGGGTCAGATCCGCCATCGTCAAGTAGTCCGCGTACGCCTGGTAGACCTCAAGGGTGGTGAACTCCGGGGAGTGCGAGGAGTCTAGGCCCTCGTTGCGGAAGACACGGCCGATCTCAAAAACACGGTCGAGGCCGCCGACCACCGCCCGCTTGAGGAACAACTCCGGGGCGATCCGGAGGTAAAGTCGCTGGTCCAAGGCGTTCATGCGGGTGGTGAAGGGGCGGGCCGCGGCGCCGCCGTGGAGGGTCTGGAGGATCGGGGTCTCGATCTCGAGGAAGTCGAGGTCCTCCAGGGTGCGGCGCACCGCTCGCACCGCGTTGACGCGCGCGCGGGCCGTGTCGCGAGCCTGGGCGCGGACAATCAGATCCGCCGCCCGGTCCCGCACCCGTGATGTGTCCGAGAGTTCCGCGTGCAGCACAGGGAGGGGCCGCAACGCCTTCGACGCCAGCGACCAGCGGTCCGCGAGCACCGAGAGCTCGCCACGTTTGGACGCGATCACCCGGCCGTGGACGAACAAGTGGTCGCCCAGGTCGACATCCGCCTTGAACCGGTCCAGCGCCGCCTGGCCCACCTCCGCCAGCGACAGCATCGCCTGCAACCGGAGCCCCGCGCCGTCCTGCAAGGTCGCGAAACACAGTTTGCCCGTGTTGCGGATGAACACGACCCGACCGGCGATCCCGACCACGTCGTCCGTCTCTTCGCCCGCCACCAGGTGACCATGCTGCTGGCGGACCTGGGCGATCGTGGTGGTCAGGGGCACGGCGACGGGGTAAGGCGACTCGCCACGGGCCAACATGGCAGCCCGCTTCGCCCTTCTCACCTGGACTTGTTCGGAGCCTTCCGCCGCGGACCCCTGGGTGGGCTGGTCCGGGCTGGTGGGCTGGTCCGGGCTGGTGGGCTGGTCCGGGCTGGTGGGCTGATGCGGGCGGGCGGAGCCGACGCCCTGGGCGGGCGGCTGGTGCGGTCTAGACACGCCCATCAGGTTACCCGCAGGCGGGTCAGTCACCGGGGCGCCACCATCACCCGCGCGTTGTCGATCAGGCGGGTCAGTCACCGGGGCGCCACCAGCACCCGCGCGTTGTCGATCAGGCGGGTCGAACCGGCTTTGCGGGCGCCGATCAGGAGCGCCTCACCCGACCAGGTCTCGCCCACTGGTTCGAAGGTCTTGGGGGCCACTAGATCCATGTACTCCGGCAGGGTCGGGGCCGCGCCGCGGCCAAACGCGTCACGCGCCACCTGGCGGACCGCGGCGGCGCCCAGTCCGGCGGCTGCGGCCGCCGCGCCCGCGGCGATCGCCCGCGGCAGCGCTAGCGCCTCCGCCCGCTCAGCGCGGCTGAGATACGCGTTGCGGCTCGACAGCGCGAGCCCGTCGTCGTCTCTGCGGGTGGGCGCCGCGAGGATCTTCACGCCCAGATCGAGATCGTGCACCATCCGGCGGACCAGGGCGAGCTGCTGCGCGTCCTTCTCGCCGAACACCGCGGCCCTGGCCCCGGTGCGCGCCAGCAGCTTCGCGACAACGGTCAACACACCACGGAAATGGCCCGGGCGCACCGCGCCTTCAAAGCGCTGGCCCAGTTCACCCGGGTCCAGCACGATCCGGGGCGGACCGCTGGGGTACATGTCCTCGGCGCTGGGCGCGTAGACGGCATCGACGCCCAGCCCTTCAAGCGCGGCCACATCCGCCGCGAGCGTCCGAGGGTAG
>JAITLE010000204.1 GCA_031278075.1 Bifidobacteriaceae bacterium
AGTGACTTCTCCCGCGCCGGTCAGTGCACCCCGGACTTGAAGTCTTTATCGATTGGGGCGTGGGATGCTTCCCGCGGTTATGAGGGTTTGGGGGATCTGGGGACTTTGGAATGGCTGGCCATTGAGGGGAGCGTCGAAGTTGGCGACTTCCCCCGGATTGACGGGCTGGCCTACCTGGAACTGCATCTGGCCGAGGACACGGACGCCAACCGGGCGGCGCTTGAGGCCAGGCTTCCGGGGTGCGATGTGACTTTCCGGGACACCGCGCAAGTATCGTAGCCGCTGCCGAGCAGGTCGGGACCCTGATCCGCGCGACAGCATGGCCACGAGGCGTCACCGCCCGCGGCCACGAAGCCTCCCCGCGCGCATCCGCATCAGAAAACTCACAACCATGACCATCTCGGCGCTGGCCTTCAGCGCCATTATCCTCACCGGCGGGGCACTCAGCCCCAACGCCCCAGCCGCCGATGCCGTGTCCCAATCCAACTACGAGTGCTGGAGACAGAAGCAGGTCACCGCCACGAATGGGCAGAAGGTCTGGGTGCCCACCACTACCGGGTACGGAGAGAACTGCTGGGAAGGCCAGAACAGTACGGTCCGGGGATCGACGACCGCCATCAAGAGCACGTCGGCGGCTGAAGCCCGCCTCGGGGCGTCTAGCGCCCGAGCTGGCCGCAGCCGTCGGCGTTGCTGCCCATTCCATACTTGCCGCCTCTGCGGGGAGACGTTGAGAGGCGGGGCTACGGAACGATGGCGCCCGTCGTCGGCGCCGACGCTCCGATGGAAGAGGATCCCAATTGGGAGTACGTGTCGTCCCTGTCGCCGTCCGCGTTCAGCGCCTATCAAGAGGCCATGAGCGGCACCGCCCCCGACGGAGCTGGGTCGGGGTCGCGACCAGGAATGGTGGGTTGCGCTCAACAGGCGGGAGAGGAGTTCCCCGAACCATTGCTGGAGGCGTTCCAGGCGACCGCGGGCGGCATTTACCAAGACCTTTTCTCGGAAATGTACGTTTCAATTCACAACCGTCTGCTCTACGAGCCGGACCCTCACACGCTGGGCCTGGTGGCACGATCACATCATGCTGGCCCACGAGATCCGCTACATCAAAGGACGACTGACGTTCCAAGGAGCCAAGCCCCCGGCGCCGTTCCCAAGCTGCGTCGTCATCTGGCGAGGCAGCCAATAGGGAGGATTTCATTCCAGCGGGCGCCTGTCGCCGTGTCACGCGGCGACATGCGCCCGCTTTGCTGTGCGCGGGGCTACGTGGCGTCGCCGTCGGCGCTTGGCAGGGCGCGGCGCGCGACCCGCTCCTGCGCGTCTCGCAGCAGAACTTGCAAGCGGCTTTCGAGTTCCTTCTTTGGCAGCAGTTCTGTCCAATACTCCGCCACGACGATGTTGTCCTGGTGGAGTTCCATCAGCTCGACCTGATCTCGGTTCGCCGCGGCGCAGAGGATCAGACCGATTGGGGCGCCCTCGCCCTCGCCGCGCTCGTGCTTGTCGAGCCACTTGAGATAGAACTTCATCTGTCCCTCGTACTCGGGCAAGAACTCGCCCAGCTTCAGCTCCACCGCCACCAATCGGGACAACGGGCGGGAATAAAACAGCAGGTCAAGATGATAATCTCGGCTTCCCATCGGCATCCGGACCTGGCGCCCGACGAACGCGAAACCCCGGCCCACCTCCAACAGGAACGCCTCCAAGTCGCGCAGGATCGCCTGTTCCAGATCAGCCTCCAGATAAGAGTCTTCGAGGCCGAGGAAGCCGAGCAGCACCGGGTCTCGGAACGTGTCGACCGGCACCGCCGACCCCTGCGGGATCTGGGCGTTGGCGATCTCGCGGCGCTCGAACGCTTTGCTTGAGATCGCCTTCCCCAGATCGCGGACGCCGAGCCGTTTGGCCGCAGTCTCCTGGGCGTAGAAGTCTCTGGCCTCCTGGGTCGTCAGGGGCAGCAACAGCCTGACATGGGACCAACTGACCGCGGGCGGCAGCGCGGCAAGAGCCTCTTCGGAGTACTCCCTGGCGAACTGCACCATCCGGCTCAAACTGGACTTGTCAAAGGCGCGCCCGTAGCGGCGCGTCAGGTTCCGCGACAGCGTGGCCAGAATCTGCCTGCCGTAGTCGGCGCGGCCCCTGCGCAGGATCTCCACATGGACAAGGCGCCCGAGTCTCCAGTTGCCGACCACGGACACCACGTTCGCCTGATACGCGACGGCCGCGCGGCCCTCCTCGATCAGGAGCGAAGCGGCCTCGAACAAGCCGTCGTCGCCGAGGGCCCGGTCCTGTGGGGTCGGTGACAGCTCCGTCATGGCGCAATCCCGGTGGCCGGCGTGGGAAGCAGATTCTTGCCACGCGTGGCAAGAATCTGCTGGCAAGCCGAACCGGGTTCCCGTTCCGCTCGGAAGCGAACCCGCAGAGGCGAAGACGCCCGTCGCCCAAGTTCTGCGTTGTCCATCGTCGGGTCTCCCTTCCGCGCGGTCCTCACGCTGGAACAACCCTATCGGCGCGCGCCGACAAGCCGCCGGCGCATCCATCCAGGCGCCCGGCTGGCCGCAGACTTCGCGGGGGGCGGAACTGGGCGCGGCTGCGGCACGGCAACTGCGGCCACCGGCTGCTGTCCTCACGACGACGCGCCCGCTGGCTTCTGCGCCTGTCGATACGTTGGGGTGGGCGGAACACCCGGAACGGCGCGGCTCACAATGACGGGCCCCGGCCGCGATCCACAGTTGGCCCTTGTCCGGGTGGGAGCTGTCCGGGTTGGGTGAGCATGGCCCTGATCCGGGAGGCGTCTCGGCGCTGGACGAGTGTGGCCGGGGCGCCGAACGGGTTTGGGCTTTCTATCTGGTAGCGGTCTCGGTAGGCCGCCAAAGCTGACGCGGCCCGTGTCCAGCGGCGCGCGCCAGCATGGTCGGCCGGCCTCGGGCCGATGGCAGACAGCCACGGGGCGCGGTCGGCGACGGCTTGGCGCAGCAGGTCGGCGGCTCGGGCCTCTATCGCTGTTTTGCGTTCGGCCAGGGCTGCCTCCATCGCCGGGCTGGCCGGGTCGGCGACTTCGGCGTACATGCCCAGGATGTAGACGGGCTGGCGGCGGCGGGGACGGGATTCGAGGGTGTCGACGACTCGGGCCAAGCGTCCGTGGAGTACGGCGGCCGGGTAGGCGGCATCGTCCAGCGGGCGGGCGGCGACCAGACGCGGGAACTCTGTCTCCGGGTTCCAACCTGCGGCGAGCGCGCGGTGTAGTTCTGCGGCCAGCGGGCCGAACGCTTCCGAGCCGAGAACGGACTCGGCTTGCGGCTGGGGCAGGATGGTGTTTGACCGGGTGGGAACCCTAAACGAAGGCCGGGCGGATGCTCCGCCTGGTACGCCAAAGGTGATTG
>JAITLE010000132.1 GCA_031278075.1 Bifidobacteriaceae bacterium
CCGACCTGGCCGACCCGGCCTTGACCGCCCACGACCTGGTGGACCTCTACGCTCCGGAACTGACCGCGGAGGCGCTGGCCGGGCTCGACGCCCTGTTCGTGGCTTGCCGCCAGCACCCCGCGGTGATGGCCCGCAACGCGCCGCTGGTGGTGGACTTCCTGCGCCAAGGCGGCCACCGGGTCGCCATCGGCGGCGAGAACGGCGTCGGGACGTGGCTCCCCGGCGCCCACGAGGAGCCGCGCGAGACTAACTTCTGGGCCTGGCGCACTGGCGAGGACACCACCCGCCGGTCGGTCAACACCGACCACCCGATCTGGCGCTACTTCACCGAGGCGGCGCTCCACTGGCACCATCACGGCGCCCTGGCGGTCCCCGCCGGAGCCACCCCGCTGGTCATCTTGGACGAGGGCTTGACCCCGCCGAAGGCCATCATCTACCACGACGCCGCCTCCTTCGCGTCGGAGCTGATCGTGATGACGCCCGACCCGACCTACCACCACGGCTGCGGTTTCATGCCAGGCGCCACCCAACTGCTCTACCGACTGCTGGAGTGGCTCTCCGACACGCCCGTCTAAGCCTCGATCCACCGATCCTCGCCGACCTATTCGGCCTGCCCCAACAGCCAATCGAAGACGCTGAGCCGTCGCACCCCGTCGATCGACTGTGGCGGTTCGCGGTCCGCCACCAGGAGCAACCTGCGGTCGGCGCCCGACGCTGCGCTGAGCGGCGCCATCTCCCGGCGCAGAGTCGCGGCTTCCGCGACCGACAAGGCGACTTGGATGTGGGCCGTGCCCGCAGACGACTCGACAACGAAATCGATCTCAGCGGCGCCAGCCTTGCCCACGTGAGTCTTGCCGCCTCGGCGCAGAAGCTCCAGGTAGACGATGTTCTCCAACACCCTTCCCGCGTCTGTGGGCCTGTCGCCGAGGATGGCGCGCCGCAGGCCGACATCGACCACGTAGTGCTTGACGCCCGATTCCAGCAGCCTCTTGCCTCTCACGTCCCACCGCGGCGCGGGGTAGATCTGGTGGGCGTCCGCCAACCCTTCCAAGAACGACTCCACCGTCGGCCGGCTGACCCTGCGGCCAGCGGAGGTCATGGTGTTGGCGATGCCCGCGACGGAGTTGAGGTTGCCGATGTTGGAGAACACGAACTCTGTCACCGCCCGCAATTGCGCCACGCTGGCCACATGGCGAGCCGCTGCCACGTCGCGGAACAGCACCGTGTCCACGATCCCCTCCAGATACTGCCTGATCTGGTTCTCTTCGCTGAGCCCGATGGCGAACGGAAAGGACCCCGACCGGGTGTAGGCGTCGAACAAGTCCCTGACTGGGACGGGCGCGCCTTCGGTCTGATCGCCGGCGAACGCTGACACGTATTCCGCGAACGAGAGCGGCAGCAGCTTGAGTTCCACGTAACGGCCGGACAAGAGCGTGGCCAAGGGCCCCGCCAGGAGCCTAGACGTGGATCCTGTCACATAAAGGTCGACCTCAGGCAGCACGAACAAGCCGTCGACCACCCGCTCGAACGAATCGGCGTTTTGGAACTCGTCCACGAACACGTAGTTGGTTCCTCCCGGGGCCAGTCGGGAGCGGATGTGCTCATATAAGGCTTGGTGGTCCTGGGTCAGATGGCTCAGTGACGGGTCTTCGAGGTTGATCTCCACCACTCGGCCGGGGGGCACCCCTTGATCCAAGAGTTCTTGGGCGAACATTCTCAGCACCGTGGACTTCCCGCATCGCCGCACGCCGGTCACAGCCTTGATGATGTCGCGGTCGCGCCACCGCCGCAGCCATCGGAGCGGCTCGGGCCTGGGGATCAGCGAAGAAGTGTTCTGCATTGTGCAATTCTAACTGCAATTGCCGGCGGAGTGGCGCTGTTTTGCAGTTGAGTTTACAGCTCTCCGCCCGGTGCCGAGTCTTCGGGTCAGGCGTCAGTTGGCGGCCGCCCAGCGGTCCAGGATGGCGGCGGCACGGCCGTTGGCCCTCGCGTTAGGCGTAACGCGGCGCTAGAGTGGGGCTATGACTGCTTCGGGGCCGACCGCGCGCGCGCGGTCCTACCGCCTCCGAATGAGCCAGCGCGGCTGGCGCCAGGTGCGGATTTGGGCGCCGGACACCAGGTCGCCGTCGGCCCGCGCCAGCTTGGCCGAACAGAGCCAAGCGATCCGACAGAACGGCGCCGACGAGCAGGCTGTGATGAAGTGGCTCGCGGAGCCAGGCGACTGGCCCGACTGGCGATGAACCGCGGCGACGTGCGCTTAGTCGCGGGCGGGAACGCCTACACCGGCAAGCCCCGCCCCGCGATCATCTTCCAAGACCCGGCCATCACCCTTGACTCGGTCATCATCGTGCCTGTGACGTCGGTCTACGCGGACGCGGAGGAGTTACGGGTCTATATTGAGCCCGGCGCGCAGACCGGCCTGCGCGCTCCGTCATGGGCTATGGCTGACAAGATCGCCGCGATACCGCTGACAAGGCTCGGCGCCCACATCGGCGCCCTGCCGGACGCGACCCTCCGGAAGCTGGATGTCGCCGTCTTGGTGGCCACCGGGATCGCGTCCCGCTGACGGCCGGGCACATGGCCTGAGGCCGGCCGCGGCCTGTCAGGCGTTGGTGGCGGCGGCCCAGCGGTCTAGGACGGCGGCGGGCCGGCCCTCGTCCAAGGCGGTGGCGGCCAAATCCAAGCCGGCGCGCAGGCGGTCGGTCAAGGGGCCGTCCGTCAACCCCGCCGCCTGCCCCGCGGCCACCAGGCCGGCGGCGGCGTTGAGCAGCACAGTCTCACGGATCGGCCCCCTCTCCCCGTCGAGGACGCGACGGGCGACGGCGGCGTTGTGGGCGGCATCGTCCCCCCGCAAATCCGCCAAACTGATCGGCGCCAAGCCGAGTTCCCGAACCGGGTCGACGAGGCTGGCGCGGACCTCCCCGCCGGCCGCCTCCCAAACCTCGACCGGCCCGGTGGCGGCCATCTCGTCGAGGCCGTCGTCGCGGCCGCGGAAAACCAGCGCGCGCCCGCCCCGGGCCGCCAGAGTCCCGGCCATCAGCGGCGCCATCGCCCGGTCGGAGCAGCCGATGGCGCAGGCCCGCGGGCGCGCCGGGTTGGTCAGCGGGCCCAAGAAGTTGAAGACGGTGGCGACCCCGAGCTCGCGCCGAGCGATCGCCGCGTGCCGCATCGACGGGTGGAACACCTGCGCGAACAGGAAGGCCACGCCGACCTCCGCGAAGACCTCCTGGATCCGGCCCACCCCCAGGTCAAGGTTGACGCCGAGGGCTTCGAGCACGTCGGCGCTGCCAGATTTGGACGATGCCGCCCGGTTGCCATGCTTCACCACCCGCGCCCCGGCCCCCGCGATCACCAGCGCCGCCATGGTCGAGATGTTGACCGTGAAAGCCCGGTCGCCGCCGGTCCCGACGATGTCGACGGCGTCGGATGGCAGGTCGATGGCGACGGCGTGGGCCAGCATCGCCTGAGCCAGGCCGGCGAGTTCCTCGGTGGTCTCGCCTTTGGCCCGCAGCGCCACCAAGAATCCGGCCAATTGGACCGGCGAGGCGTTGCCGGCCATGACCTCGTCCATGGCCCAGGCGGCCTGGTCGCCGG
>JAITLE010000240.1 GCA_031278075.1 Bifidobacteriaceae bacterium
TGATGAACCATGCGAACATGACGCAAGCCGGCGACGTGAACATGCTCATGTACAAGACCTGGGCTGAGAAGTCCGGCGAAATGATCGAATGGATGAAGGAAACCCTCGAGCCCAAAGGAATGCTCTTCCCGTTCGAGTGGCACCGGCCCAGCCCCGAGATCGCGCCCCACGCCTACTACCCGGCCATGTGCTACAACCCCTGCCTCGACCAATACAACCCCGACGGCCCCAACTACACCGCCTACCTGCACCTTGCGAAGATGCAAGAGGTGTTCACCGAGCTCGGCGGCGAGATTTTGTTCAGCTCGCCGGCAAGGCAACTGGTCCAGGACGAGTCAGGCAAAGTCACTGGCGTCATCGCCGCATCGGAAGACAAGGGCAATATCCAGGTGAACGCCGCCAAGGGCGTCATCATCTGCACCGGCGGCTACGCCGCCAACGAGGAGATGCTGAAGGACCTCGCCCCGGTCGGCTCCGAGTACTGCGTCCACTCCAGCGCCACCACCGAAGAGGGCGACGGCATCAGGATGGCGCTGTGGGCCGGAGCGTACCTCGAGGCCGGCGGATCCTGCATGGTCTGGAACCGCGGCCTGATGAACGACGACACCGAGTTCGGCCGCCCCTGGCAAGGCCAGATCTTCCTGCCGGGCAGCCAGCCATTCCTCCACGTCAACGCCAACGGCGAGCGCTTCATGAACGAGGACCTGTGCTATCCGATGAGTTATGCCGGCGCCCTGACCCAACCCGGCCACTTCTCATGGGAGGTTTGGGACGCCAGCTACTGGGACGACATCGTGCGGTTCGACACCGGCGGATGCTCCCGCCTTGTCCCGGCGCCTTCCGGCACCGCGTTCAACGCCGACGTCTACGATCTGGAGGCGATGAGCAAGGAGCACCTCGACAGCTTCTGGCTCGCGCCGGCCCTTGAAAGCGGCGCGCTGAAGCAGGCCGACACCCTCGAGGACCTGGCCCAGCAGATGGGCTTCGACAGCGAGAAGACCGCGGCGTTCACAGCAGCGGTGGCGCGCTACAACGAGTTGGCAGCCGCCGGGCGCGATGACGACTTCGGCAAGGAGCCCTACCGCCTGAGCGCCGTGGACGAGCCGCCGTATTACGCTGCCCGAATCGCAGGCGCGATGCTCGTCACAGGCCACGGCGTCATCACCAACACCAACAGCCAGCCCTTGCGCGAGGACGGCAGCGTGATCGAGAACCTGTATGTCTGCGGCAACGACCAGGGCGGCTTCTACCCGCACAACTATCCCAGCAACTTCACCGGCATGAATGCGGGGCGCACTGCGACCTTTGCCCGCATCGCCGCGAAGCACGCTCTCAACATCGCCTAACTGGGAATCCGCTGAATGGGCCGGATTCCCGGTCCCTGAGGGGTTGGCCTAGCGCTAGTGCCCTGCGCTAGGCCAACTCAGGACCAGGTCGATCAGCTCTTGGCGCGAATGGACACCGAGTTTCTGGTAGATGTGCTTGGTGTGCGTGGCCGCCGTGTCCTTCGATATCACCAGCGCGTCGCGCACATAGGGAACCGAGCGGCCCCGGGCGAGCAGATCGAAGACCTCGGTCTCACGGGGCGTGAGCTCGCAGGCGGCGGCAAGCTGGTGGATGCGGCCAGACAGATCGTCTCTGCGCTCAACCGCCGGCGCCGCGCAGCCTTCGGCCGCCAGGCCCGCGGCCAGCCGGCCGGCCTGGTCCTGATCGGCTGAAAAGCTTTGCCGCGCGTTCAGCACAAACATCGTCGCCACGACGAGCACCGCGATCGACACCGCCGCGACCTGGGCTGTGGAGACGCGCCCCGCGGCCAGCGGAGCGGTCAGGCCGACGGACACCACCACTCCGAGGAAATCGCCCAGGTGAACGAACACCCAGCCGAGACCATACGATTGCACCGCTGTCGCTTTGCCGGTCGCGGCATACCGGGCGAAGTACATTTGCGTGATGACGCAGAACGCGAACCGCGCCGAGATGCCCACCGTGTAGGCCGCGTAACCGCCCACGGCGGGGTCGAACAAGATCAGCGCGACGAATCCGATCACCAACGCCGGGCACATCCACCGGTACAAGAAGGCGATGGAGATCCGGCGCGGGCCGAATGTGGCGGCGAAAGAAACCGCCGCCATGAACACCGTGGCCACAAGCAAGACGACGTGAAACACGATGCCCTGTTTATTGGCCGCATTCCAGAACGTTCCCTCGAGGCACACGAACAAGCAGGCGATGAGGATTCCGAATCCGATCCGCCCCATCGAGCCCAGCGCCCGCCAAGGGCTGCTTTTGGCCGCGTCGCCGCGCCCGCTGTTGGCCTCTGCGGGCGGTTTCGCCGCAACGTCCCGCCAGGACAAGAAGAAGCAGAGGCCCGAGGCAAGCGGCAGCGTTGTGACGAACGCCAGGGCGATCCAGCCGCGCATGGCTGAGACCAGCAAGACGACCAGCGCCGAGAGCACGGCCGAGGCTGGGGCCAGGAACTCCGCGTCCTCCTGGGCGCTCTTGGCGTAGAACTCGCCCCACATCACCCACATAAAGCCGCTGCCGAACCCGCTCAGCACCGCTCCCACCAGGAACATCGCCGTGGTGGCGCCCTGGTCGCCGACCGCCCAGAACAGCAGCGGAGTCGAGATGGCGGTTGCCCCCGGGGCGAGCCAGAACAGCCCGCGGTGGCCGCTCGGCGAGCCGAACTGCTTCTCGGCGAAGACGATGGCCACCAGCGTCGCCACCGCCATGAAGAGGGGGCAACCAGTGAAGAACAGCGTCTCGGCCCAGCCTGAGGCGGCGCGCAGCGATTCGACGGCGCCGGCGTGGCCGTCGACCATTCCGGTGTAGAAGACGCAGAACACCCAGGCCAGAAGAAACGACCACCCGAGCCGGCGCAGCGGCATGAACCGCGCCACGGCGGCCGCCACCACCGACTCGCCGCCCGGCTTGGACCCGCTGCCCAGGCGGGTCGGAGAGGCCATCGACCCACTATAGCGGGCGCAAGCCGGGGCGGCGGGGGAGGAGGGGGCAGCCGGCGGGGGGCCTACCCAGGTAGGACTACTCAATTTGGGTTTGCGAAACGGCGCAAATCGGCGGCTGTCTTTGGCTCAGAGCGTAATGCTGTGGC
>JAITLE010000009.1 GCA_031278075.1 Bifidobacteriaceae bacterium
GTGCCGCGGCGCGGGGCGCGGAACTCTACACTTCTCGTCTCTGGCGGGAGAAGTGTAGGAATGGTCAAGCCCGCCCGGATGCGCGTCCACGCGGTCAGAACGAGCGCAAGCCCCTGACCTGCGGAGACACGCCCAGGAGCCGTTCGCGGTCAACACGCGCGCCGCGGCGCGAGGCTCGGAACTCTACACTTCTCGTCTCTGGCGGGAGAAGTGTAGGAATGGTCAAGCCCGCCCGGATTCGCGTCCACGCGGTCAGAGCGAGCGCGAGCCCCTGACCTGCGGAAACGTGTCCAGGAGGCGTTCGCGGTCAACTCGGGTGCCGCGGCGTGGGGCGCGGAAGTCTACACTTCTCGTCTCCGGCGGGAGAAGTGTAGGAATGGTCAAGCCCACCCCGATCTGCGTCCACCAGGCCGGAACCATTGCAGGCCCTTGACCTGCGCATCCGTCTCCCGTGGAACTCTGCTTGGCTGGTGGGGGTGGCGGTGATTGGTTGGGTGGGTGTTTGGCCTGGTGAGGGGGTTGGTGGGGTGTGGTGGTGGCCGCTGTGGTGGCGTCTGGGTGGTGGTCGCGGGGTGAGGTGTTGGGGGTGGTGGTCGGCCCGGGAGATGGGTGGGCCGTGGGCGGCGGGCCACGGGTGCGGGAGACGGTCGGAAGGCGCCGGCCACGGGGCGGCGGAGCCGGTATACATCGAGTGTATGCACTGGGTGTATAGTGGCCGGCATGACAGTCCCTATGGCGTTGCTCGCCCTGCTTGAGGAAGGTCCCACACACGGGTTTGATCTGAAGCGCAGATACGACGCGTTGCTGGGGCAGGGTCGTGAGCTGAAGTACGGCCAGGTGTACGCGACACTCCAGCGCCTCGAACGAGACGGGTTGGCTGCGGGCGTCGGGGTTGAGCCGGGGGCTGGAGCTGACCGCAAGATCTACGCGATCACGCCCGCTGGCGTCACCGAATTCGACGAGTGGCTCACCGAACCCCAAGTCAGCGCGGCCCGGCCCGCGGAGGTGTTCACCAGGGTGGTCCTCGCGCTGGCCGCAGGCCGGTCGGCGGAACATGTCCTTGACACACACAAACGGGTATTCCTCGATCGCATGCGCGAGGTGACCAGCGCCCGGGCCCAAAGCGACGTGATCAGTCGATTGTCCGGAGACTACGAGATCGCGCACCTTGAAGCCGACTTGAGGTGGATAGAACTGGCCGGTGCGCGGCTTCAGACAGGCGCACTTGCTTTGACCGCGGTCGGCGACGCCGCCGGCGATTGGCCGGCCGGGTCGGCCGGGTCGGTCACGCCGGATGGGTCGGCCGGGTCGGTCACGCCGGATGGGTCGGTCACGCCGGATGGGTCGGTCACGCCGGATGGGTCGGCCAGGCCGGATGGGTCGGCCAGGCCGGATGGGTCGGCCGGGTCGGTCACGCCGGAGGGGTCGGTCACGCCGGCCGGGTCGGTCACGCCGGATGGGTCGGTCAGGCCGGATGGGTCGGTCACGCCGGCCGGGTCGGTCACACCGGATGGGTCGGCCCGGCCGGATGCCGTCACCCCGGTGGCGCCAGATCAGCCGGAACCGGCTGACGACCTGGGCCAAGACGGTCCCAACATGTCGTCGCCGCCGGCGATGGAAGGGACGGGCGGCGGCGGCGCCGCCGCCGCCGCGGTGGCGCCGCGCCAGATCGCCGCTCCAACAGAACAAGCGGCCAGCGACCCGGCGCAAGTGGACCCGAACGGGACGGATGGAGCGGCGCGGGCGGGGTCGGCATCGGCCACCGGGAGAAAGCCTGAGCGCGGCTCGGGCAGGAGAAACCAGCACGCCAAGCGGGCCACAACAATACGGAAGGTGTTCCGGCGATGACCGAAGTGATTCTTGAGGGGCGCAAGCTGCGCTACCGATTTGGTGCGGACGAGGCGCTGCGGGGCGTCGACATCGCGATCTCGCAGGGCGAGGTGGTGGCCGTCATGGGGCCGTCCGGCTCAGGTAAATCGACGCTATTGCACCTGTTGGCGGGGCTGCTGCGCCCAGCTTCGGGCGAGGTGTGGCTAGCCGGGCGCCGCTTCGACACCCTGCCGGACCGGCGGCGCTCGGCGCTGCGGCTGACGCAGATGGGCTTCGTGTTCCAATTCGGCGACCTCATCCCCGAGCTGACCGTGGTCGAGAACGTGGAGTTGCCCCTCCTGCTGACCGACGTGGGCCGCAGCCAAGCCCGCGGCCGTGCCCTGGACATGTTGGACTCGCTGGGGATCAGGTCTCAGGCCAGCCGGCGGCTCAGCCAGGTGTCGGGGGGCGAGGCCCAGCGCGCCGCGGTGGCCCGCGCCCTGGTGCATCAGCCGCCCGTGCTGCTCGCCGACGAGCCGACCGGCGCCCTCGACACCGTGACCGGCGAACTGGTGCTTGAGGCGATGATCAGGGCCTCGCGTGAGCAGGGCGCCGCGGTGATGATCGTCACGCACGAATTGAAGGTCGCGTCGTGGGCTTCGCGCGACATCCTCTTGCGCGACGGTCGGGTGGTAGGCGCGAGCGACGATGCCGACCCGTCACCCGCCGCTCTACCCGCCGTCGCTGCGGCTGGCGTTCGCGGCGCCCGCGCGGCGGGGGGTCCTGTCGCGGGGTCCGGAGTCGGGTGGGCGGGGGGTTCCGCCGTGGGCGGGCCGGCTATTCCCGCCGGGGGCGCGGCAGGCGTTCGCGCAGCGGGCGCGGCAGGCGTTCGCGCGGCGGGCGCGGCAGGCGTTCGCGCCGCGGGCGCGGCCACGCCGCCGGCTCGCCCTGGGGACGCAGCGGGCGCGGCCACGCCGCCGGCTCGCCCTGGGGACGCCGCGGGCGCGGCCACGCCGCCGGCTCGCCCTGGGGACGCCGCGGGGCCCGCGCGGGCGATCGCGTCCGAAGCATGAACGCGCTGATCACACTGGGCCTGCGCCTGGTCCGGGCGGGCGGGCCGGTGCGGGGTTGGTCCATCGCAGTCGGCAACGCTGTCGGCGTGTGGCTGATCCTCACGGCCTGGGCGCTCCCTGCGGCGATCTATCCGAACCCCGCCGAGCGCTACGGCAACCTGATAGCGCTGGCGTTCGTTGTCGTGTTCCTGCTCACGCCGGCGCTGGTGCTGTTGATCACAGTGGGCCGGCTCTCGTCGGGGGTGAGGGACCGACGCCTCGCCGGCCTGAGGCTGTTAGGCCTGTCTCCGGCCAAGACACGCGCCGTGGCCGCTGTCGAGAACGCGGTGCTCGCGCTCGCCGGCGCTTTGACCGGCCTCCTGTCGTTCCAACTTAGCGCGGCGCCGCTCGCGGACGCAGTCGCCCCGCTCTCCGGGCCGGTGCAGGTGGGGGCCGCTGCCGCGGCCGTGTCTGTCGCGCTGGTGACGGCGCTGTCGGTGGCGGTCGGGATTGGCGCCACTTGGAGCCGGGAGATGCCCGGCCAGGCGCGGTCCGAGGCGAAGCTCCGCAAACCGGGCTGGTGGCGTCTGATCCCCCTGGCCGTCGGCGTTGGTTGCGTGGCTGCGACCTTTGCCCATGACCCGCTCCGCGGCTATAGCGATGTGCCCGTCTGGGTCTTCTTGTTTGGCAGCGCCGTCGCGGTGTTCGGGGTGGCTGTGAGCGTGCCACTGGTCTCGTCGCTGGCGGCCCGCGCTTTGGTGGCGATGGGTCGGGCCACGCCGTTGCTCGCGGGCCGGGCGATCCAAGCCGACTCCGCCGGGTCGGGCCGCGTTGTGGCTGGCCTTGGCGTCGCGGTCGCCTTGTCGATGGGGGGCCTCGGGGTGCTGGCTGGCTTCGAGGAGACATCGCAGTTCGCCCTTGCGGCGCGGGCCTATGGCCCTGGGCCGCAAGATCTGTGGATCGGGGGTGGGCTCGGCGCGATTTCCGAGGCAGACATCGCCGATGTGCAGCAGGTCGAGGGAGTGATCGGCGTCGCGCCTAGGCAGATGGAGCTCTATTGCCCACCGGAAGAGTGTTGGGGTGAGAACGTCTTGGTGGGAACTTGCGAGCAGCTGCGCTTGGTGCACGATGCCGTCCCGTGCGACGACTCGCGCGCCATGTTGTTCGTCCGGCCGCCGAGTGAGGCCGACTGGGAGTCGGAGGATGCTTGGGAGGGGCCGTTTGTGCTGCAGTATCAGGATGAAGCCCTTGAACCGACACCTGGATTCACGATTGAGCCGACCGGCGAGCCTGTGGTCCTCGACCCCGGCGCGGATGCCGACAGCGGATTGATGAGCTTCGGTGGCCGGGGTTTCATTCCTGTGGGCCTCATCGATGAGGAGCTGCCGCCGCGCCACGGATTCACCGTGTTGGCGGTGGGCGGCGTCGAGGTCCAGGAGCGCCTGCGGCTTTGGGCTGAAGAACGTGGGCAGTTCCTCTTCCTACTGCACGAGACGACCTGGCAGTTCTTGCAGACGTTGCGGTTGGTGATCTGGAGCCTGTGCGCCTCGGCGGTGGGTGTGGCCTTGTTGCTGATGACTCTGGGCGGGATCGACCGCGCCCGCGAACGGCGCCGCGCTGTGTCCCGGCAGGTCATGGTGGGGGTGAACGGTGGCGTGCTGCGCGTCAGTCAGCTGTGTCAGTCCCTGATCCCCGCGGTGGCGGCTGTGCTGTTGGGTATGGGCGTGGGCCTGTTGGGCGCCGCTGGCTATGTGCATCTCGGCGGCGTGAGCGACGGCGAGGTGATCCACGGCTGGCCGACTGTGGCCGCCCTGGCGGCGCTGGGCTGCGGGCTGGCCGCCGTGAGCGCCCTGCCGCTGATCCGCACCCGGCTGACGCCCGATGTGCTCCGCCGCGAATGACCGCCTCGCCCGCGCGATGGACGCCGAGGACAGCGGCCGCGACCACCGCGCCCGCGGGATGGGCGCCGAGGATAGCGGCCGCGACCGCCGCGCCACGCGAGTGACCGCGGATGACCGCGGATGGCCGCGAGTGACCGCGGATGACCGCGGCCGCGCCTGACCGACTGGCGGCGACCCAGGTCAGAGCGAGTTTGGCCAGGTCAGACTAGGCCCGGGCCGTGTTATCAAATGTCCACAGGCTGGACCGCGCCCGGCGCTGGCCTCGCGGGGGAGCTATGGTCGCCCCATGCGTCCACGCCGAATGTGTCTCGACGGCTAGCGCTGCCGCTTGAGTCCGCCGCGGCTCACCCCCAGCCGGCTTCGCCCGCTCGCTTCACGATTCATATGCCAACTTCAGGCTTGAGTCCCGTAGAGTGTTGTCCCGGTTGGTTTGGTGCTTCGACCGTGGGGCGACAGGGCGGGCCTCCCGCCCGTCCGTCGCCGGCGAGGTGGCTCACTCCCTCCTATTGGAAAGCCAAGACCCCAGAACCCGAAAAGGAAGTGAAATGACCAGAAAACCGTTTGCCGTCCTGGCCGCCGTCGCGGTCGCAGCGGTGTTGACCGCCTGCGGCGGGTCCGCGGACCCCGGCCCCAGCAACCCAAGCGCCTCCGGCAACCCAAGCGCCTCCGGCGCGTCCGTCACCGCATCGGGCACCTTCACCTACGCCATCTCAGGTGACCCGACCAGCTTGAACCCGATCAACACGGGCGACCGCTGGGGGTTGACGTTCGCCAACATCGTCTTCCAGCCGCTGGCCAAGATCGACGCGACCACGGGTGAACTCAAGAACGACCTCGCGGAATCCATCGAACCGGCCGCGGACGGCCTGAGCGTGGTCGTCAAACTCAAGCCTGACCTCAAGTGGTCGGACGGAGAGCCGCTCACCGCGCAGGACGTCGTCTTCACATACACCGTCAAGGCGGTCAAGGAGAACGGCAACGCCGACCTGCTCTGGATCCAGGACAAGCCGATCACGGCCGTCGCCGTGGACGATCTGACCGTGCGGTTCGATCTGCCGTACTATTCGGCTGCGGCCATCTCGAATGTCGCCACCGAGACCTTCATCATCCCGAAGCACGTCTACGGCGACCAGACTGATTTCTCCGGCAACGAGCTGGACGCCTATATCGGTTCCGGCCCGTACACGCTGAAGGAATACAAGCGCGCCGAGTATATCGCCCTCGACGCGAATCCCCTTTACTCTGGCGGCAAGCCCGCGATCGAGCACGTCGTGCTAAGAATTGTCAGCAACGCCGACACCGTGAAAGCCGCGCTCCAGACGGGTGAGATCGACGGCTCCCACGTGGTTCCCGCGCAGACCGCGGATCTCGCGAGCGCGCCAGTCGACGTCCTGCCCTATCCCGAAGGCCGGGTCGCCTACCTCGGCGTGGTCATCCCCAAGGTCCCGAATGAGAAGCTGCGTCAGGCGCTGTTCTATTCATTGGATCGTTCGCAGATCGCCAAGGCCGCGTGGCTGGTCCCGGAGAACTACGAGCTGGCGTACAGCATTCTGCCGCCGTCCAACCCTTATGCGACCACTGACCTGGAGAAATACGAACGTGACGTCGACAAGGCGAAGCAACTCGTCGCCGAGTCCGGGGTCCCCAACCCGACTCTGACCCTCGGCTTCATGCCGTCGGATCTGCAGCAGCAAGCAGAGGCCGCGGTGATCCAGGCCGAGGCCGCCGAAGCGGGCATCACGATCGAGCTGCTCGGCACGGACACCTATTACGACGAGATCGAAAAGGGCGCCGACTCGTCGATCGACTTGTTCATCGGCGGCTACATCATGGGGATCGACCCTGACGCGTATTCGCTGTTGTTCCGTTCCGGCGCGTCAGCGAACTACTTCAGCTACTCGAACACGGCAGTCGACCAGCTATTCGACGACGGCGTGGCCGCGAAGACAGACGCCGAACGCAAGGCCGCTTACGCCGAACTCCAAGCGACGGTCGCGGCCGACGCGGTGTTCTACGCGATCGCCGACAACCTGAAAATCCTCGCGATAAACCAGCGCATCGGCGGCGTCACCGACGCCGGCCTCGCGTCGATTTACACATTCGAGGATTGGTCGAAGCTGACCGAGAAGTAGCCAGCAATTCGCCCCATGCGCATGATTCCGTCCGCCGCCGCCCAGCCGGCCCCCGGTCCTTGGACCGCCCCGGCTGGGCGGCGGCCCACCCCGGAGCCCGCCAAATGCTGATCTATGTCGGCAAACGTCTGGCCGCCGCGATCCCGTTGCTCCTAGCGGTGTCCTTCGTCGTGTTCGGGCTGATGCACCTGGCGCCGTACGACGTCATCGACTCCTTCGCCCGTCCTGATCTGACGGCTGAACAACAAGAGATCTTGCGGGAACGCTACGGGCTGAACGATTCGTTCTTCGTCCAGTACGCTCGCTGGCTCGGCGGCGTGCTCCAGGGCGACTTCGGTTATTCGTTGGTCAGCCGGCACTCCATCGCGGACGATCTCGCCACCAAGATCCCGCACACGATGGTGCTGGTGGTGCCGGCCTATGCGACCGCTTTGATCATCGCCGTGGCGCTGGGGCTTGTCGCCGCGGCGCATCGGGGCCGCCCGGTCGACACCGCGATCGACACCGGACTGGCTGTCGGCATATCGTTGCCGACCTTCTGGTTCGCGTTGCTCGTCATCTACCTGTTCGGGTTCGCGTTGCGCTGGTTCCCGATCATCGGCATGCACGAGGTGGGCCGAACCGATCTGCCCGATCTGATCCAGCACATCTTCATGCCCTATCTGGTCCTCACGGTCGCCTTCTTCCCCGACCTGGGGCGGTATGTGCGCTCGTCGGCGATCTCCCAGCTAAACGAGGACTACGTGATGGTGCAGCGGGCTTTCGGCGCACGCCCCGGGGAGGTCTTCCGCCGCCACATCTCCCGTCATGTGTTGCTGCCTGTCGTCACCCAGCTCGGACTGGCCCTGCCCATGTTGGTGACGGGCGCCGTCATCACCGAGACCATATTCGCCTGGCCCGGGGTCGGGAAGTACTTCTTGGACGCGGTCGGGTCGATGGACTATCCCGTCGTGATGGCGGTGCTGCTCATCTCGGCGGCGTTGGTGGTGATCGG
>JAITLE010000017.1 GCA_031278075.1 Bifidobacteriaceae bacterium
GGCGCGGCCGGCGAGGATCACGGCGCGATGGCCGCAGCCGTCGCCGAGGTTGTGGGCTCGGTCGCGGCTGGTCAGACCGTACGGGACGCGGTGGCGCTGGTCGCGGGCGCGCGCGGAGTCAGGCGGCAGGCCCTTTATCAAGCGGTGTTGGCGGCGCGGTCGGACAGGTGACGACTTGGCCCGGGCGGCTTGGTCGCTGGGGCCGCGATGCGGGCGGGCTGGGCGGCATGTGCCACGGGCCGGGCGGACGGACTGGGTGGCTTGTGCTGAGGGGCGGGCGCCGCGCCCGACGCGCGCCGAGACGCGGGCGGGGTCGGCTGGGCGCCTCTCCTGTGGTGGCGGGTTCAGGCGAGTTCGACGCCTGCGGCGGTCATCCGCTCGCGGGCGGCGGCGCCCGTCTCGGGTGAGACCGGAACAGTGAGATCCTTCAGGACCCGCGTGGCGAACCCCGCGTCCACGGCGTCGATGGCGGTCTCGGCGACGCAATGCGATTCGGCCAAGCCCACCACATCGACTGTGCCGACACCCGCGGCGCGGAGGATGTCGGCGAGCTTACGACCGTCTTCGTCGGCGCCCTCGAAGCCGGAATAAGCGGCGGCGAACTGGCCCTTCTTGATGGTGGCGTCGGCCGCGAGGCCGTCCAGCGCGGGATGAAGCTCCGCGTTCGGCGATCCGGCCACTCCGTGCGGCGGCCAGGTGTCCACGTAGTCCGGGGTGGTTGAGAAGTGTTCGCCCGGGCTGATGTGCCAGTCCTGAGTGGTCGCGATCAACGCGTAATCGCCGCGGTGGGCTTCGACGAACTGGGCGATCCGCTCAGCGACGGCGTTGCCGCCGGCCACGGCCAGCTCACCGCCCTCGCAGAAAGTGGGCTGGACATCGACGATGATCAAGGCGCGGGGGAGAGAAGTCATCCTGCAATCGTAAAGGCGCGATGCGTGACAAGCGTCACTGAAGAGGCATCCGCATGGCCGCCGTGGCCGCGTTTGGCCCTGGTGTGTCAGCGACGGAGGAAGCGGGTGGCGGCTCGTCGGCTCCGGGCGGATCTGGGTGGGAGCCCCGCTATTGGCCAGCGGAGTCGTTTGGGCGGCGCGGGCCAGTGGGCCCAGACGCGGGCCACCTCTCCCAAGGGACGCCCAGCGTGATGGCCGCGCGAGGGGAGAGGGGAGCGGGGATGGGTGGACGGCATCGTGCGATCGGGGCCGGCGGAGGAAGCGAAAATGTCAGGGGGACGGCTTAGGCTTGACGCATGACTCGTGTTCTTTCTGCGGTGGCTTGGCCGTATGCGAACGGTCCTCGGCATATTGGGCACGTGGCGGGGTTCGGCGTCCCGTCGGACGTGTTCTCCCGGCACATGCGGATGGCGGGCGACGACGTGCTGATGGTGTCCGGGACCGACGAGCACGGCACGCCCATCTTGGTGCAAGCGGAAGAGGACGGGATCACGCCGCAGGCGCTGGCGGACCGATTCAATCGGGTGATCGTCGAGGACTTGACGCAGCTCGGGCTCGCTTACGACCTGTTCACGCGGACCACGACGCGGAACCATTACGCGGTTGTGCAAGAGATGTTCCGGACGGTGCACAAGAACGGCTACATGGTCGAGAAGACGACCATGGGCGCGATCTCGCCGTCCACAGGGCGGACGCTGCCGGACAGGTTTATCGAGGGAACTTGCCCGATCTGCGGCTATGGCAGCGCACGCGGCGACCAATGCGACAACTGCGGCAACCAATTGGATCCGATCGACCTGATCAGCCCGCGATCCAGGATCAACGGCGAGACGCCGAAATTCGTCCAATCGAACCATTTCTTCTTGGATTTGCCGTCGCTGGTGGAGGCGCTCGCGGCGTGGCTGGAGACCAGGTCGGGCTGGCGGTCGAACGTGCTGAAATTCTCGTTCAATCTGCTGGAAGACGTCCGCCCCAGGGCCATGACCAGGGACATCGACTGGGGCATCCCCGTGCCGCTGCCCGGCTGGGAAGACAATCCGAACAAGCGGCTATATGTCTGGTTCGACGCGGTGATCGGTTACCTCTCGGCCTCGATCGAGTGGGCGCGGCGGCGGGCTCTCGCGACCGGCGAGAAAGTCGACGCGGAACGCTGGCGTGACTGGTGGAATTCCCCGGAGGCGCGGTCCTACTACTTTATGGGCAAAGACAACATCACATTCCACTCCCAGATTTGGCCGGCTGAACTGCTGGGTTACAACGGGCAAGGGTCGCGCGGGGGGCAGCCGGGGGTTTATGGGACGCTGAATCTGCCGACCGAGGTCGTCTCGTCCGAGTTCTTGAACATCGGCGGGGAGCAGTTCTCGTCTTCGCGGGGGCGGGTGATCCTGGTGCGAGACATGCTGTCACGCCACCAGCCGGACGCCTTGCGCTATTTCATCGCGGTGGCCGGCCCGGAGAGCCAGGACGCGGAGTTCACCTGGGAGGAGTTCGTCCGCCGGACCAATTCGGAGTTGGTCGCCGGTTGGGGGAACTTGGTCAACCGGACGGTCAACTTGATCCACCACAACATCGGCGTGCTACCCCCTGCCCCCACTGTGGCGCAGCCGGCTGACCACGACCTTCTCCGCGCCACGGAGTTGGCCTTCGGGGAAGTCGGGCGGGCGATCCGCGCGCATCGCCAGAAAGCGGCCGCGTTGGCCGCGATGCGGACGGTCGCGGAGGTCAACAAATACCTGGCGGACACGGCTCCGTGGAAGTTGGCCAAGGGCGACGACGCCGACCGGTCCCGCATGGCGGACGTCCTTCACGTGGCAGCCCAGGCCGTCTCGGACTGCAACACATTGTTGGCGCCATTCTTGCCGCATTCTGCGCGGGCGGTGGACAAGGCGCTGGGGTTTGATCGGCCCTTCGGGGACCAGCCTGTCATCGAAGAGGTGACCGACCTGGACGATCCGTCACGCGAATACCCGATTATCACCGGCGACTACGGGCGCGACTCCGGCCGGAGGGCGCCATTCTGGCGCCGCGAACTCATCCCAGCAGGGCAATCCGTGCCAGCCCCGCTGCCGGTCTTCACCAAGCTGGACCCGTCGGTGGTCGGCGAGGAGAACGCGCGCCTCCGGCGCGCCATCTAGGCCGACTAGCGCCGCGGGGCTGGGTGTTTTGGCTGGTCAAGGCTGTGGGCTGAGCCCCAGCGAGGGCGGGCGCGGGTCGCGAACCGCTCCCAGCGGGGTGGCGCCCGCAGCTGCGGACGGGGACGGCCCCGGGGCGCTGGTCCCGGCGGGCGGTTAGGCTTGCCCGCATGGCCAGGGACCGTTCTTACCCGCCCGCGCCCGAGCCGTTGCCGTTCAGCGTGGTCGACAACCACGCCCACATCGAGCCCTCGCAACGGTTCCCCGAGGAGCCGCTCGACTTGGCTGCGCACGTCGAGGCGGCGGGGCAGGCTGGGGTGGACGGGATCGTGCAATGTGGGTGTGACCTGGAGGCGGCGCGCTGGACTGCCACCGAAGCGGTGCTGAACAGCGCGGTGCTGGGGGCGATCGCGATCCACCCGAACGACGCGGCGCGGCTGGCGACCCGGCCGGGCGCCTACGAGGCGGCGTTCCAAGAGATCGCGGACTTGGCGAGGCGCACCGAGCGTGTGCGCGCGGTCGGCGAGACCGGTCTGGACTACTTCCGCACCGGCCCCGAAGGCCGCGGCGCGCAGCTCGAGGCGTTCCGTGACCACATCGCGCTGGCGAAGGAGCTGGGAAAAGCGCTGCAGATCCACGACCGCGACGCGCACTATGACGTCATCGCCACGCTGCTGCGCGAAGGCGCTCCCGAGCGGACTGTGTTCCACTGCTTCTCGGGCGACAGGGAAATGGCGCGAATCGCGGCGGAGAACGGCTGGTATTGCTCGTTCGCGGGCACCATGACATTCAAGCCCGCGGAGGAACTGCGTGCGGCCGCGGCCGAGCTGCCGAACGATCTATTGCTGGTGGAGACGGACTCGCCGTATCTGACGCCCGACCCATTCCGGGGGCGCCCGAACGCGCCGTACATGGTCGCGGTGACGACGCGCGCGCTCGCTAAACAAATGGATCTGCCGTTGGAGGCCGCGTGCCAGCAGATTCGGGCGAACAGCGAGCGCGTCTACGGGAAATGGTGAAAATTCGGTGAAGACTTGGCGTGGCCGCTGGCTCACGTGGGCTCCTGGGACTATGCGGATAGCGCTGACGTGATCGATCCGTTATGGTCGGAGCAGAAAGATTGACCGTGACCCTTCCGGGAGAACCACGTTTTGCATAGAACAGCCCAGTGTGGCCACGCCGCACGAACCAGAAGAGGCCTCCGACGCGCCGTCCGGCACAGCGACGCCCCCGGCGGCGCCCGGCTCAGCGGCCCCCGCCGCGCCCACGTCAAACTCGCGGCGCGCCTGGCCGTGCTGGCCTTGGCCGCGGGCGGGATCGCCGGCTTCGCCGCCGCCCACAAGACCGTCACCCTGACGGTCGACGGCGAGAGCAGCGTCGTCACCACGTTCGCCTGGACCGTGGGCGGCGTGCTCGCCGCGCAGGACGTCGCATACACCGAGCGAGACCTGGTGGCGCCCGCCCCTGACGCCGCGGTCCCGCGGTCCGGCGAGATCGTGGTCCGCACCGCCCAGCCGATCGACCTAGAGATCGACGGCCAGCAGAGAACCATCTGGACCACTGCCAACACTCTCGACGAGGCGCTCGCCGCGATCGGCGTCCGTGGCGAAGAGGCCGCGCTCTCCCAGGCTCGCGGCACAACGGTGGCCAACCTGACCGGCGTGGTGACCGTGTCCACGCCGAAACCGCTCGCGGTCGCCGTGGACGGAGTCACTTTGGAGACTGAGTCGACAGCCGCCGACGTCCGCGAGCTGCTCAGCCAACTGGGTGTTGTCCTGGGCCCGGATGACCAGGTCAGCCCCGCGCTGGACGCGTCCGTCGCGGCCGGCGAGACGGTGACTGTGCACCGCGCCCAGGTCGAGACCGGCCGCGAGGTCACCGTGATCCCCTTTGAGTCCGTCGAAGAAGACGCCCCCACCCTGCCCAAAGGCACTAAGCGCGTGAAGACCGCAGGGGTGGCCGGCCAACGGGTTGTGATCTACGCGGCGACGATCGTCGACGGGGCCGAGGTGGCGCGCGAGGTCGTGATGGAGGCAGTCACCGTCCAGCCCGTCACCCAAGTGACCTTGGTCGGCACGATGAAGGTCGAAGTCCCCACCGGGGTGACCGTTAACGTCGACCCGGCCAGCGCCAAGGGCATCGCCCGCCAGATGATGGCGGACACCTACGGCTGGGGCGACGACGAATTCGCCTGCCTGGTGCAGCTTTGGACCCGTGAATCCAACTGGCGCGTCAACGCCGAGAACCGCTCGTCCGGCGCGTACGGCATCCCACAGTCGTACCCCGGCAACAAGATGGCGAGCGCCGGCGACGACTGGCGCACCAATCCCGCGACGCAGATCAAGTGGGGACTCGGCTACATCAAGGACCGTTACAAGACGCCATGCGGCGCATGGTCAGCCTTCCTGTCGAAGGGCTGGTACTGAGTTCGCCAGCCGCGTCGGGCCGCGCCCGGCTGCTGACCCCGTCCGCGGTGCGCGCCCTGGTGGAGCGCCTCGGCGTTAGGCCCGCCAAGCACCTCGGGCAGAACTTCGTGGTGGACGCCGGCGTGATCCGGCGCGTCGTGGCGGCCGCGCGGCTCGCGCCCGGCGAACGAGTCGTCGAGGTCGGCCCCGGTTTGGGCTCGCTCACGTTGGGGCTGTTGGACGCCGGAGCGTCCGTCGTCGCCATCGAGATAGACCCGCGGTTGGCCGCCGCGCTGCCCGCCACCGTCGAATCGTTCGGGTGGCGGGTCGCAGACGGGCTGCCGGTTTCCCCGGCGCACGATGCCGTCGGGTCGGTTCCGCCTCCCTCGCCCGGGTCGCTTGGATCGCCCGGGTCGCTTGGGTCGCCCGGCCTGCCTGGGGCGGCAGGGATCGGCGGCCAACTGGAGAGTCCTGGGAGCGCCGCTGAGGCCCAGCTGACCGTGCTGCTCGCAGACGCGCTGGAGGTGCGGGCGTTGCCGGGCCGGTCGGCATCGTCGCTGGTGGCGAATCTGCCTTACAGCGTGGCGACGCGGGTGCTGTTGCGGTTCTTGGAACGGTTCGAGGGAATCCGGCACGGTCTGGTGATGGTGCAGGCTGAGGTCGCGGCGCGCCTGACCGCGCCGCCAGGATCGCGGACCTACGGCGTGCCCTCGGCGAAACTGGCTTGGTGGGCTGACGCTCGGCTGGCGGGGCGGGCGCCGCGGAGCGCGTTCTTCCCGGTGCCCAGGGTCGACAGCGAACTGGTCTACTTCGAGCGGCGGACGGCGCCCCAGGCGCACACGTCGCGGGAGCGAGTGTTCGCGGTGATCGACGCGGCTTTCGCGGCTCGGCGCAAGACCTTACGCGCCGCTTTGGCTGGGCTCGCGGGTGGGGCTGGGCCGGCGGAAGCGGCGTCGCGGGCTGCCGGAATCGATCCGGCGGCGCGCGGAGAGACCCTCGGCATAGAGGATTTCGCGCGCTTGGCCGAGCACTTGGACAGCGCGGCCGTGGGCGGCGCAGACCCGGGGCGGCGGGACGTGCCCGGGAACGATCCGCGCGCTCCCAAACGTGGGCGAGACGGGCGTGGGGGGCAGCGGTGAGCGGGGGGACGGGATCGGGCGTCGGGGCGGTCGCGCCGGCGAAAATCAACTTGGCGTTGCGCGTTGGCGCGCGGCGCGATGACGGATTTCACCCCCTGAACACGTTGTTCCACGCTGTTGACCTGCTAGAACGCGTGACGGTCCGGCCGTCGGCTGGGCCCGCGGACGCGGTCGAGGTGCGGGGGCGGGACGCTCGTGCGGTGCCGTTGGACCGGTCGAACCTGGTCCTGCGGGCGGCTGAGCTGTTGCGTGATCGCGCCGCGCGGCGCGAGTTCTCGCCGGTGGAGTTCCTGATCGACAAAGCGATCCCCGTGGCCGGCGGGCTGGCCGGGGGCAGTGCGGACGGCGCCGCTGCGCTTGTGGCGCTCAACGAGCTGTGGGGCCTTGGGCTCAGCCGCGAGCGGCTCATCGCGCTCGCGGGCGAACTCGGATCAGACGTGCCGTTCGCGCTCCACGGCGGGACCGCGGTGGGGCACGGGCGGGGCGAACTGCTCTCGCCGGTGGCGGCTGGCGGGACGCTGCACTGGGTGTTGCTGACGGACCCGCGAGGTGTGTCCACGCCGGAGGCGTTCCAGATGTTCGACGAGCTGCGGGCGGGCGCCGGCCCCGCTTCGCCGCCGCCGATACCGGGTGAGTTGCTCGATGCCGTGCGCTCGGGCGACCCATGGGCGGTGGGTGCGGGCCTGGTGAACGACCTCGAGCCGGCTGTGTTCGCGTTCCGTCCGGAGCTGGAAGAGCTGGTGGCGCGGGCGCGGCTCGCGGGCGCCTGCGGCGCGGTGGTCTCCGGTTCGGGGCCGACGGTGGCCTGCTTGGCGCCGGATTCCGCCGCGGCGGACGTCTTGGCTGATGAGCTGCGGTCTGTCCACACCGCGGGCGATGTGCTGCGCGCATCAGGCCCGGCGGCCGGGGCCGCCGGGGCGTAGGTCGCGGAACTCTACACTTCTCGTCTCTGGCGGGAGAAGTGTAGGAATGGTGACGCCAGCTCGGATGGGGGTTCAGGGGGCCAGAACCAGTGTAAGCCCCTGACCTGCGGAAACGCGTCCCGTGGGGGTTTCGGGTCAACGCGTGCGGCGCGGTGCGGGGCGCGGAACTCTACACTTCTCGTCTCTGGCGGGAGAAGTGTGGGAATCGTCAGGCCCACCCGGCCCCAGCAGCGACATGAGTGGCTCGTCAGGCGCCCAACGCGGCGTCGGTCTCAGCGGCGGCGGGCGCCGCCGCCGCCCCGAACCGCGTCGTCGCGAGCGCCGCCGCCACGTTGGCCCGGCGCACCGCCGCGTCAAGGGGCACGCCGCGCAGCAGCGCCGCGGCCATCACACCACAGTGTGTGTCGCCCGCGCCGTTGGTGTCGATCGCGTCGACGGGCCAACCCGGCGCCCACACCGCTGCAGGCGCCTCCCGCTCGCCTCCGCCAGTGGCGGCATCTCCATATGGCGCCCGCGCGACCACCGCGCCCAGCTCGCCCAGCCGGACCACGACGTCGCAGCCGAGCGCTTGCGCCAAAGCGATGGCGTCGGCCGCGGCCGTCAGCTCCGCGCCGGGCGTCCCGGCATGCGGCGCGGCGCCGCGGCCAGCAAGCTCTGAGACGGCCCGGGCACCCAAGAGCTGGAGCAGCGCGCCCGCCTCCGACCAGTTCATGGTCCAAATGTCAGCGCGCCGACCGGGTCCGCCGGCACGCGCCAACCGCCGCAGCACAGCCGGCTCCAGCCCGCCCACCAGCGGGGACGGGTCGACCACGCGTCGCGCCCAGGGACTGACCGCGTCCAACCAATCAAACAACTCTGCCGCCTTCGCCGGATGAGCCAACGAGTACCCGGAGACGCAGATCAGATCATCGGGGCCGACCTCGCCCCGGCCGACGGCTCCGAGCCCTGCCCCCACGAAGACCTCAGTCTCGGCTCCAGCCACCGAGACAAACGTGCGCTCGCCAGAACCGTCCACCAGGACGACCGAGAAACCGGTGTCCGCTTCCGGCGCGACCGGTCCCGCGAACACCACGCCCTCCCCCGCCAGCGCGTCCAGCGCCAGTTGACCGAACGGCCCCGAGCCGACGCCGCCCAGGTACACCACCGCGGCGCCTTCCCGCCGGGCGGCCGCCATCACGTTGAACGCCCCGCCCACGGCCACCTTGTGTGAGCGCGCGAACACGTCGCCGCCGCGCTCGGGGAGCCGATCGACACGCAGCGCCAGATCGACCACCACTTGGCCGGTGTGGATCAGCCGTCCCGTCTCACTCATGCGCGCAGCGCGATCAGTCGGTCCGCGACACTCTCGAGGCCGAGTCCGTTGACGGCCTCCACCTGGGCGAGAGCGTCCGGCGGGAACGCCGTCGCGCCCCGGCACGCGCCTAGGATGGCGCCGGCGATGGCGCCGATCGTGTCCGTGTCCCCCCCGATCGCGGCCGCCTCGGTCAGCGCGTCGAACGGCTCGTCCGCGAACCGCTCCACCAAGAGGAAGGCGGCGACCACGGATTCCTGCGACTGGATCGAGGTGCCGACCACGTCGCTGAGGAACCCGGTGAACGCGCCCCCGCCCAGCGAGCGCGCCAGCGGCGCCAGCGCGTCGAACCGCGCCGCGATGTCCGCGCCGGCCACCCACGCGCCGTGTTGCGCGCCGAAGTGCGCGGCCGCGATCCCCGCGATAACCGCGTCGAGCGGCCCACTCCCCTCGACTCCCTGCGACACAGCGGCCGCCACCGCGTAAGCGCTGGCCAATCCCAGGTTGGTGCCGTGGGTCAGGCGCGCCGCGTCCAGCACGCTCGCCCACAGTCCGCGTCCAGGCCGCCGCACGATGCCGACCGGCGCGATCCGCATAGCCGCCCCGTTGGTCGCGCCCGCCTTCCCGGCCTCCGTCAAGTCGACGCCCGAGTTGATCGCAGCCAGCGCGGCCTTGGTCGACGGGCCGAGCAGGTCGTGGGAGCCGCGTTCGATCATGCTGACTTCCCAGGCGGTGAGGGCGGCTGCGAGCTTCGCCGGGTCGATCTGGCCGCCGCCTTCGATCAGGACGCGGGCGAGCACCAGCGCCTGCTCTGTGTCGTCGGTCACCGTCCCCGCCCGCGAACTCGGCGTGATCGGCTGGTCGGACGGCGCGTCGCGCAGCGCGGCGATGACACCGAACTCCCGCGCGATCGCGGCGGGCGACATGGATTGGGTGGGCATGCCCATCGCGTCGCCGAGCGCCAGGCCCGCCAGCGCGCCGTGCGCGCGATCCCTGCGGCGTTCGGTCTCGGGCCGGGCCGACATGGCAGCCCGGGCGAGCCTGGGCGGCAGGGGGGACGAGCCCGCCGGGCCTCCTCGCCGCGAGCGGCCCGCCGGGCGGCCTCGCCGGGTCCCGTGGGGGGAGCGGACGCGGTCGGGCGACCGGACGGCATCGGGAACCGAGCGGACGGCGTCGGGGGGGTCCGACGCGGGGTCCTGCTTGGGAGTCACTGCGCCTCGCCGAACTTGCTGGAGACGGTGAACCGGTCGGGGTCGAGCAGGGAGACGACGTGTTCGACGAAGCGGCCGTCGCTGGTGAAGGAGGTGCGCACGGTGCGCAGGAACGGGATGCCGGCGGGCCGGCCGAGGATGGCGGCTTCTTCGGGGTTGAGGGGGCTGACTGAGACCTTTTGCTCGCCGCAGTCGCCGCTCAGGCCGGCGCGCCGCAGGCTGGCGTTGATGGAGCCCTGATAGAGGCCGCGCACAGGCAGGCTGGCGAGGAATCCGGCGTTGGGGACATGGGAGAGTTCGAGGGAGACCGCCTTGGGTGAGCCGTCCGGGTCGGTGGCGAGGCGGCAGCGCGCGACGAGCACAAAGCTCTCGCCGGGCGCCGAGTCGGGCAGGTCTGGGACGTCGGCCCGGTCGACCGGCTCGATGCGCAGCACGTTGGTGACGATGTCGCGCGAGATGCCGGAGAGCGAGGCGGTCCAGCCAGCGGCTTGGTCGAGTCGGCGGCCGTCGTAGATGACCACCGAGCCGACGCCGCCGCGGGTGGAGATGAGGTGACGGCGTTGCAACTCGCTCAGCGCCTCGCGCACAGTGCCGCGCGAGACGTGGAACTTGGACGCCAGGGCTTGTTCGCCGTCGAGGCGTTCACCTGGCGCGATCTCGCCGCCTTCGATCTGTTCGGCGAGGGTGTTGACGATCAGGTCCTTCTTGGTCATGGCTTTGTTGTTGCTGTTCACAGCGGTCGTGGACATGTACATACATGTACACTAAACGGTCCCGGGTTGTCAACCCGGCCCGGGCGTGGCCTCAGGTGGCCGCGACGATCGGCCAAGCGATCAGGACCAGGCGGACAATGCGGCCGAAGGCGACACACAGGACAAAGTCGAGGCGGCGCATCCGCAGCAGCCCGGCCGCCACCGATGTGGCCAAGAGCGGCGGCAACCCGACCACGGCGGACAGCAGGATCACGCCGTCCATCCGCCAGCGCCGGTCCATCGCCGCGATCAGCCTGTGGCCGAACGCTTTGAGCCAGCGTCTAGCGGCGGCGCAGGCGCCTCCGGGCGGACCCGCCGCCACCGCTCGGTGGTCGCCGCCGGTCTGGGCCTCGGGCGCTGCCGCGCCGACGGGCACGCGCCGCCGCGACAGGCGCCACCGGCGACTCAGAGTCCTACCCGCGCGGGAGGCCTCGTAGACCACCACCTTGCCGGCGGTCAGGCCCAAGGCGAGCGAGACCACCGCGGCCCAAACTGCCCAGCCCTCGAAGCTCAAAGCCGCCACACCCGTCGCCAACTCGGCGTTGACAAGCGGGAACAGCGCTGAGACGAAGCCGGTGACGAGGCTCGTCGCGACTATGGTCAGCGTGGCTATCATGGCCGCGCGGTCGCCAGTCGAGCCACCCAGCGGGCCGAGACCAGCTTGAGGACGAGCTGGGCGCAGGCCAGCCCGAACCCCACCCAGGTGGGCAGCGTCAGCAACACGACCAACAGCAGACTCGTGTTGGCCGCCTTCGCGGGAGGCGACCAATTCCACAGGTAGACACGCCGGTCAACCTTGTGGAAATAGTTCGGGCTGAGAATCGGCCAGTGCAGGAACGCGCAGCTCAGCAGCGTGTCCACCACCATGAACTGGACCCAATACACACACAGCGCGGGCGCGAACTCCGGCCTGATCGCGGCCAGCGCGGCCACGCAAATCGCCGAGCAGCCCCTGTCCGCCAGGATGTCGAAGACCGCGCCCAGCCGGGTCTCCTGCCCCAGCCGACGCGCCACCCGCCCGTCCGCCACATCACCCACCCAGTAGGTGGCATACGCCGCGATGAGCCACGCCGCGGCGCCTGTGCGCAAGGCGACGAACCCGAACGGGATCGCCAGAGCGGTCCGCAGCACAGTGATCGAGTTGGGCCAGTTGAGGATTCGCGCTCCGCCGACCGCGAGGTCGCGCATGCGGAGGCCGGTGCGGCCAGCGTCTTCAGCCCTGGGCATGCGCCCCACTGTACTTGCCGAGGCTCCGAGACCGCCCCGCCGCGAATCTGGAAGTGGTCTGGGCACTAGGCAAGCTAAGTGTTTGGGCGTTAAAGTCGCTCACGTCGCCCATCCCCAAACCGGAGGAATTCCCCGATGAGACTTCGCCCCACCCTCGCCCTCACCACTGCCGCAGCCGTCTTCGTGAGCCTCGCCGCCTGCTCGGGCGGTACGACGCCAAACGACTCCCCGACCGGAGGTGAGAAGACCTTCGTCCTCGCGGTCTCGGCCGATCTAGGGTCGCTCGACCCGTCGCTGGGCCTGTCGAGCCCGCTCTTCTGGGCGTCGCGCTTCGCCTACGACACCCTGATCACGCTGGACCTGGCCGGCGAGTTGCACTCCGCGCTGGCCAGCGACTGGCGCCAGCAGGACGACCAACTGGTGTTCACCATCAAAGATGGCGTCACGTGTTCCGACGGCGCCGCCTTCACCGCCCAGACCGCCGCCGCCAACATCAACTTCGTGGCCGACGCGGCGAACGCCTCGCCGCTGCTCGGCACAATCCTCCCGGTCGGGGCGACAGCCACCGCCGAAGGGCAGACGCTGACCGTGACCCTTGGAGAGCCCGCACCCTTCGCGCTGACCGCGATCAGCGACCTGACCATGGTGTGCGACGCCGGCCTCGCGGATCGCTCCAAGCTCCAGGCCGGCACAATCGGCTCCGGCCCCTACGAGTTGACCGAAGCCGTTCCAGGCGACCATTACAGCTACAAGATCCGGTCCGGCTACACGTGGGGACCGGACGGCGCGGCGACCGACGGCTCCAAGATGCCGACGACAGTGGTCATCAAGGTGGTTGAGAACGAGACCACCCTCGCGAACATGCTGCTCGCCAAGGAGGTCAACGCGGGCCTGGTGACGGGCGCGGACACCGATCGCCTGATCGCCGCGGGCCTGTTCGCCCTCGAAGCCAACATGGTGTTGGGCGAACAGTGGGCCAACGAGGCGCAAGGCCACCCGACAGCGGACCCGGCGGTGCGCCAGGCTCTGATCCAAGCGGTCGATCTGGCGGCCATCCGCGCCGCGTTGACCTCGGGGCTGGGCGCCGCGCCGACGACCTTCGCGACATCCGACCCGGTGGCGTGCCCAGGCGATTCGATCTCGGCGAACTTGCCCGCCAGCGCGGATCCGGCCGGCGCCGGGGCGACTCTCGAGGCGGCCGGCTGGTCCTTGGGCGCTGACGGCGTGCGGGCGCAGGGTGACACGCGCCTCGCGATCACATTCGCTTACGACTCGGGGATCGGCCCGGGTGTCACGGCGGCGGCCGAACTCGCCACCGCCGCTTGGCAGGACGCCGGCTTCGAGGTCGACGCGCGGCAGCTGCCCACCACCCAGATGGAGGAGCTCTTGTTCGGCACCGGCGCCTGGGACGTGGCCTGGGAGCCGGTCAACATCTCCAGCCCGGACCAGCTCGTGACCTTGGTCTCGGGGGTCGGAGTGGCCGAAGGCGGCATGAACTTCGCGGGCATCCAGAACAGCGCCTATGAGGCGAAGGTGGCCGATGCCGCGCAGCAAGTCGGTCAGACGGGTTGCCCGACCTGGCTCGAAGCCGAGGCGGAGCTGGTCAAGGCCGCGGACGTGGTCCCGTTCGCCAATTCGGTGATCAAGGTCTTTGGCGCCGGCGCCACCTTCGAACGCGGCAGCGTGATCTTCCCGACCTCGATCGTGGTCGAGTGACGCCTTCGCCGTCCGCCCACGCGCCCGCCCGCGCCCGCGCCGCCGAGGAGAGCCCCACCCGACATGGCTGAGGTCGTTCTGGTCCAAGGCGCCGCGCCGGCGCGGACGCCGCGCGTCGCCGGACGCTGGCCCCGTTTCATCCTGCGCCGCGGGGCCAGGTTGGTGGTCTCGCTGTGGGTGCTGGTGACGGCCGCCTTCCTCATGATCCACCTGGTGCCGGGCGATCCGGTGCGCGCCGCGTTGGGTTTGACCGCCTCACCTGAGACCGTGGCCGCCACCCGCGCCGCGCTCGGCTTGGACGAACCGCTGCTCACCCAGTACTGGGATCACATCCGCGGTCTGTTCACCGGCGACTTGGGCGTCTCGATCACCACCCGCCTCCCGGTCGCGGCCACGCTTGGCGCCCGGCTGGCCGCCACCGCCACTTTGGCGGTGGCGGCCTTCGCCGTCGCGGTGGTCGTGGCCATCCCGATCGGGGCGGCGGTCGCCGTGGCCACGCGGCGCGGCCGCCGCCGCCACCTGGAGGCGGCCTTCGCCGGGACCAGCGTGGTGATCGCCGCCATCCCGGACTTCCTGATCGGCGTGCTCCTGGTGGCTGTGTTCTCAGTCGCGCTCCACTGGTTGCCCGTCGCCGGCATGGCCGGCGTGAGCTCCCTGATCCTGCCGGTCGCGGCCCTGGCCGCGGGCCCGGCCGCGGTCTTGGCGCGCATCACCCGAGTCGAGATGCTCAGCGTCTTGGAGGCGGACTTCGTGCGCACCGCCCGCGCCAAACGGCTCAGCGCGGTGCGGATCAACCTGGGCCACGCCCTGCCCAACGCGGTCACCGCCACCCTGACCCTGGCCGGGTTGCTGCTCGGCTCGATGGTGGCCGGCACCGTGCTCGTGGAGAACGTGTTCGCTTGGCCCGGCCTCGGCTCGCAGATCGTGGGCGCCATCGCCGCCAAGGACTACCCGCTGGTCCAAGGCGTCGTCTTGGTCTATGGGCTGGGTGTGCTGCTGATCAACACTTTGGTCGACTGCGTCCTCGCGGTGCTGGACCCGCGTTCGACCATCGCGGAGGCATGAGTCGGTATGAGGCAAGCGTTCCGCACCCCGCTCGGCCGCGCCGCGGCCACGCTGCTCGGCCTTGTGGCGCTAGGCGTGCTGTTCGCGCCCCTCATCTGGGGCGCGGCCGCCGAGGCGGTGGACACGGACGACATCTTGGCCAAGCCCTCCAGCGCCCACCTGCTCGGCACAGACAGCCTGGGCCGCGACCTGTTCGCCCGCACGCTCGTCGCCACCCGCCTCACCGTGGCGTTGGCTTTGGGCGCGACCGGGGTGGCGGTGGCGCTCGGCTTGGTGTTGGGCACGGCCCCGGTCCTGCTCGGTCGCCACGTCAGGCGTCTCGCCGCGGCGTTCGTCAACATCGCCGTCGCCTTCCCGGGGCTGTTGCTGGCGCTGTTCTTCGCCACCATCTTCGGGGTCGGGGCGAAGGGCGCGGTGTTCGCCATCGGCCTGGCGGGCGCCCCGACGATGGCCCGTCTCATACTGACGCTGGTCGCCGGCGTCGAGGCGCGCGATTTCGTGGTCGCCGCGCGTATCGCCGGATTGGGGCGCGTCCGCGTCCTGCTGCGGCACGTGTTGCCGAACATCGCCGAACCGCTCATCGTCCAGACCACCATCGGCGCCGGCAACGTGCTGCTCTCCTTCGCCGGCCTCTCGTTCCTCGGCCTCGGCGTCCAACCGCCCGGCTACGACTGGGGACGGCTCATGAACGAGGGCCTCAACCGCATCTACATCAACCCGTTGGCGGCTCTCGCGCCGGGAATCGCCGTGGTCGTGGCCGGTTTGGCGTTCAACCTGACCGGTGAGACGCTCGCCGCCGCGTTGCGCGTCAGCACCGGTTTGGGCGCCTTCCCAGCGCACGATCCCGACTCCGTCGCTCCCAGCAGCTCATCCGCCACGCTCGACGACGCGACAGGGCCGGACGCCGTGCTGCGGGTGAGGGACTTGACCGTCGCGTTCGGCGCGGCGCAGCCCGTCAAGGGTGTCTCGTTCGAGGTCGCCGCGGGCGAGGCCGTCGGGATCGTCGGGGAATCAGGCGCGGGCAAGTCCCTGACGGGACTCGCGATCGCCCAACTGGTCGAACCGCCGGGCCAGGTGGGTGGCGAAGTGGTGTTCTTGGGCGGCGAGTTGAGCTTGGGCGCCCACCGCAAACTGTTGGGCACCTCCATGGCGCTGGTCTTCCAAGATCCGATGAGCGCGTTCAACCCGGCGCGGCGGATGGGCGAGCAGCTGGCGGAACTGGGGCGCGCCCACCTGACGCTGGGCCGCCGGGCCGCGTTCGCGCGAGCGGTGGACCGGCTGGAGGCGGTCCGCATCCCGGACGCGGCCCGCCGGGCCAAACAGCATCCGCACCAGTTCTCGGGCGGGATGCGGCAGAGGGCGATGATCGGCCTTGGGTTGATGGGCACGCCGGCGTTGATGATCGCGGACGAGCCGACCACGGCCCTGGATGTGACCGTCCAGCGCCAGGTGTTGGATCTGATCGACGAGGTGCGCCGGGACCACGGCGCGGCCTTGGTGCTGATCAGCCACGACGTGTCTGTGGTGGCGGAACGGTGCTCGAGGCTGCTGGTGATGTACGCCGGGCGGGTGGTCGAGGAGCTGCCAGCGGGCCGACTCGGCCGCGCCGCCCACCCTTACACCCGTCTGCTCCTCGCGGCCGTGCCGAACCTCGAGACCGACTTGGACCGGCCCTTGGCGGTCATCCCAGGGCGTCAACCCGCGCCCACGGAGACCATCGTGGGGTGCGCGTTCGCCCGGTGGTGTCCTCGCGCGGGAGAGCGCTGCAGGCAGGAGCGGCCCGAGTTGAGCGCCGTGGGCGCGGCCGTCGGCGGCCGCGTCGCCTGTTGGCGGCCCGGCCAAGACCCCCTCGAGCCGGCGAGCGTCGGCGCCGACGGCGCGGACGAGGCGGCGGCCGCGTGAGCGGCCCGGCTGCTGTCACGGACGGGATCGTGCGCCAAGACGATCCCGAAGCGGGCGGCTTGGCTTTCACGGACGTGATCGTGCGCTATGGGCATTTCACGGCGGTCGCGGGCGTGAGCCTCAGCGTGCCGCGCGGCCAGGTGGTCGGCCTGGCGGGGGAATCCGGCTCCGGGAAGACGACCCTCGCGAAGGCGGCCCTGGGGCTGGCGCCCGTCGCGTCCGGGAGCGTGACGCTGGGCGGACGGCCGATCCGCCGGCGAGGCGAGGCGGGGCGGCTGCAATTGGTGTTCCAAGACCCGTACGCGTCGCTCGACCCGAGGATGCGGGTGCTCGAGACGATCGCGGAAGCGTTGCCGCGGGGCGTCGACCGGGTGGCGGAGACCACCCGGCTGCTGGATCTGGTGCGGCTGCCCGAGGCCACCGCGAGCGCTTTCCCGAGCCTCTTGTCGGGCGGCGAACGGCAACGGGTGGCGATCGCGCGGGCGCTCGCGAGCCGTCCCCAAGTCTTGATCGCGGACGAGATCACGAGCGCGTTGGACGTGTCCACCCAAGGGGCCATCCTCAACCTGGTCCGTGACCTCAAGACGCGCCTCGGCTTGACCATGCTGTTCATCTCGCACAACCTGGCGGTGCTGCGCTACGTGGCTGACCGCATCGCCGTGATGCGCAGCGGCCGCCTGGTCGAAGAGGGCCCCACCCATGAGCTGCTCGCCGGGCCACGGCACCCTTACACCCAAGAGCTCCTGGCGGCGGCGCCAGGCAAACACATCGACTGGAACGGAGAATGACCATGACCGAACTCAAGGCGATCGACCAGGCGCATTGGCAGGAGCGTCTCACCACTGTCGCCAAAGACACCTCGGCGCCGGGGGCCGTGCCAGGCAAACACCTCAACTGGAACGGAGAATGACCATGACCGAACTCAAGGCGATCGACCAGGCGCATTGGCAGGAGCGTCTCACCACTGTCGCCAAAGACACCTCGGTGCCGGGGGCCGTCCTCGGCATCTTGCGGCTGCGCGAAGGCCAGCCGGACGAGCTGATCCGCTGCGCCACCGGGATCCTGAACGCGAACACCGGGCGGGACGTGACCCTGGACTCGGTGTTCCAAATCGGCTCCATCTCGAAGACCTGGACCGCCACGATGATCATGCAGCTGGCGGAGGAGGGCAAGATCGGTCTGGACCAGCCGGTCAAGGATCTGCTGCCCGGTTTCAAGCTGTCCACACCCGACCTGACCGAACACGTCACGGTGCGCAATCTGCTGAACCACACGTCGGGGCTCGACGGCGACGTCTTCGTGGACACCGGCCGCGGCGACGACTGTTTGGAGAAGTACATGGATGTGCTGGCCGATGCCGTCCAGATCTTCCCGGTGGAAGCCACCTGGTCCTACTGCAACTCGGGGTTCTCGATCCTGGGCCGGATCATCGAGGTGGTCACCGGCCAGGTCTGGGACGCCGCGATCAAGGAACGCCTCTTCGCCCCGCTCGGCCTGGAGCACACTTGCACCCTGCCGGAGGAGGCGATCTTGTTCGACACGTCGGTGGGGCACGTCGTCACCCCGGAGGGTCCGCAGGTGGCGCCGGTCTGGTCGTTGATGCGCAACGCCGGGCCGGCCGGGCTGATCGACGCGAGCGTGGGCGACCTGTGCGCGTTCGGGCGGCTGCACCTGACGAAGGGGGTCGCGGCGGACGGCAAACGGATCCTGAGCGAGGAATCCTGGGAGCAGATGCACGCCTTCAGCGCCGACGTCCCCGAGAAGTACCTGCTCGGCGGTGAATGGGGGCTGGGCGTGGAGCGGTTCGACTGGCACGGCGCCCTGGTCTACGGGCACGACGGGAACACGATCGGCCAGGCGGCGTTCCTGCGTTACTACCCGGAGGGGAACCTCGTGGTGGCGATGCTGACCAACGATGGCTCGTCGCACGAGCTGTATCAGACGATCTACGGCGAGGTGTTCCGCGAACTCGCCGGGGTGGAGATCCAGGACCGGTTGGTGGTGCCGGAAGACCCGGTGGCGCTCGACATAACCCCTTGGCTGGGCGTCTACGAGAGGGCGTCCGTCGAGATCACCGTGGCCGAGGGCGAGGACGGCCCACACTTCAAGGCGGTGCAAAAGGGAGCTCTGGCCGAGATCGACGCCAGCCCACCCATGGACTGCCTCCTCAAGCCGGTGCGCGAGGGCCTGTGGGCCGTGTACCTGGAGGACATGAAGACCGATGTCCCGGTGTGGTTCTACCAGCTCGACTCCGGCGAGCGCTACGTCCACTTCGGTGGCCGCGCCACCCGCCAGGCCGTCTGACCGCATGGGCTTGACACGTTGTCAAGTGGCACGTGGCGAGCGCTTCACAGGTGTCGTCCCGGTGACGTGCTGCGCCGAGTTGTGAGGAGCTTCGCATGACTCGGCGAGCGCGCCGCCGGACGCGCGGACCAGAGCCGCACAGCGACCACGCCTGAACCGGTCCTGGTCTAGCGCACCCGCCAACCACCCACAGAACCACACGCCACAGCCCCCAGGGCCGCCCACCCAGACCAAGCGTCAGGAGTT